>CAILKS010000022.1 GCA_903834855.1 uncultured bacterium
AGTGCCACTAGCGCCTTGAGACCCATCTCTACCATCTCTACCTGCTGGACCAGCTACTGTAATGTATTTGGTTATGTAGATAGGCGGAGTTTCCAGTTTCAAGTTTCCAGTTTGCAGTGGGGAGTTGGAAGGTGCGGGTGTATTTTCTGCTATCTGTACAGTAGTTACTGGTATTTCCTTTGTGATCACAGGAGAAGGAGGAGTTACTGTTGGAGTGGATGGATTATTTGAAGCTATAAAGTCAGAAGCAATTAAATCATAATTACAGCGACTACTATCTATTTTTATAGAAAATGCTGATAACCCACAATATAAATTAAGTGATAACCTATCAAGAATTGGAAGGTTATTTTTCGTCGCCACACTTACTGATGCTGCTGTAGTGAAAGCGCCGAGAACCATGCCTTTATCATTATTAATTTCCTTTGCAGATAAAGCATACAGAGGAAGTATGTTTGCATTCGCAACTCTTAGGGATGGATAAGTCAAACCCCTTTCTTTATTTGCAAATATTGGATGTAAAGTTTCAGATAAAGAAAAGCTTTTTATTGGGAAAATACCAGAAGTTAAAGAAGAAAGCTTATAGTTTTTATAAGAAAATAATTTTAATTTATTACCAATAATAGAAACCTCTCTAGGGTTACCATTTAACAAAACGAATCTTTGATTATAATTATAAAAAACTAATTTAGATAATAGTAAGTTTGTTTCAGAAGCCACCTCCCCTAAATTACTTAAAAAACTAATGCTACTTTTATTAAATTTTTGAGAAGCTTTAAAAAATTGTAAAGTTAGAGAATGATCATCTAAAACAAAAATATCGTTAGTTTTTACTAATGATATTTCTTCTGGCAAATGCTGGGTCACATTTTTAAAATAAGAAACAACCGCTGGAGCGCGAAATTTATTAAAAGTAAAAATATTACTAATCTGGGAAATTTCAGATAAAAGTGAGAAAGAATTATTAGAATTAAAATCTCTATCCATGTCAAGATAGAGGGCATAAACTTTATTTGTTGCGAGAGACAGAAAAACCGTAGTTAATACAAAAATCAAGAGGAGGTTTTTACGAACAAAAATTAACATGAATTTACTATAAATTAAGTATAGTTTAAATACTGTAAAAGTATAGTAAAAACTGTTGATATTTTGTGGATAAAGGACACTCAAAAAATCTTTATTATATAAAGCTAAAATAAGAAATTTGTTAAATAAAAATACTCTAAAATTTTTAAAAAATATATCATCACTTTTAGAACAAAAAAGGAGGTTAAAAAATAGATAAAAAAATCACTAAAAACAGGTATTTTTTACCCTATTTTTTAAAAGCAATAAAAAAGATTGTTTTACTAATAAAAAAGACTACTTTATGTTTTTCCTAATAGACAAAATACCTTTTAAATATGACATTCTATGATACTTGGTTATTCCTAATTTTTTTATAGCAATTATATGGTTTTTTGTTCCATAACCAACATTATTCTCAAAACCGTAACCTTTACAGGTATTTGCCAGCTTTTTCATATACTTATCTCTGGTTATTTTAGCTATTATTGAGGCTAAAGCTATCTCAACGTAGTTCTCATCCCCCTTTATGTGTGTTGATTGATTTAAATTATCTATTTTTACCTTAAGTCCCCCATCTAAATTAATTTTTATATGATTTATATCGATTCCTTTTTCTTTTAATTTGTTTAAACAAGAAATTATACACGAATGTATCGAATTATTAACCCCATATTTATCTACATGTTCTGCACTTCGGCTAGATACCCCATAATCTATATTATTAATCTTTCTGTTTTTCCTAATAATTAAATATATGTTGTTACGTATAGCTAAACTAAGCTTCTTGGAATCCCTAATAGAACCATCAAAATACTCTCTTTTTGCACTTATTGAGTCTTTTAAGTAGACGGCACAGACGGTTACAGGGCCAGCAAGTGGCCCTCTACCAACCTCGTCGATTCCGATTACAGCTGTTGGTAAATACTTTATCATTCACTTAGTATATAGCAATAAGTATGATACTTAACCCCTATTTAAAAAATTATCAATTTTCAATTTTCAATTATCAAAAGATACAAATAAGCTACTTAAGCCAAAATTATCAATTTTCAATTATCAATTATCAAAAGATACAAATAAGCTACTTAAGCCAAAATTATCAATTATCAAAAGAAATACAAAGTATAATTGTGTTTATGAATTTATTTGGAAATTGGAAATTGATAATTGAAAATTGTTAAGAATGTTATTACATAATATACTTAGTCTTATAATCAAATGACTGAAGAACGTATATATAACCTAGAGAAAAGAACTTTGGCTTTTGGGCAGAATATTGTAGCTCTCTGTAAGGGCTTTAAGAGTGAGCCTCTTACTAGACCAATGCTTATACAAATAATAAGGTCTGGAACTAGTATCGGGGCTAATTATGTCGAATCTACTGGTGCAAGCTCAAAAAAGGACTTTGCTCACAAGATTTTTATTTGCAAAAAAGAAGCCCAAGAAACCAAATATTGGCTTGCTATTATAGGCTCCACCTTTGAAGAGCAAAACATCCAAGTAAAAAATCTTCAAAAAGAGTGCCAAGAACTAGTCCTCATTTTCAATAAAATTGCTAGTTCCTCACGTGCAGAATAGGCAATTTTATTGTGATATTTGTTTGAAAATTGATAATTGAAAATTGAAAATTATTTTATCATTAATATGATAAAATAGACCCATGTTCATCCATCTCCGTAATCATACCCACTACTCCCTGCTCAAGGCCCTGCCAAAGGTGAAGGAACTTATTTCTGCTGCTAAAAATAATAAAATGGGATATGTTGCCATAACAGATTACAGTAACATGTACGGTACTATTGAATTTTTTTCAAAGTGTAAAAAGGAAAAAATAAAACCAATAATTGGAGTTGAGTTCTCTCTTATTTTTAACGAAAGAACTTTCCAAACAATATTGATCGCTCGGACCTTAGAGGGGTACAAAAATTTAATGAGAATAGTCTCGATTGTAAACGTAGATAATCCACTTAATCCAACCCTTAAAGAAGAGACTCTTGTAACTTACAAAAACGGCTTAACAGTTCTCTCTGGTGGTGTTAGTGGTGACATTAGTAATCTACTTGTAATAAATGAAAAAGATGCCGACTCACGACTTCTATTTTATAAAGAACATTTTGGTGATAATTTTTATCTAGAAATAAATCCACAAACTGGTATGGACCGTGGTGTTGAAATGCGCGATAAGACTATAGAGTATGCAAGAAAAACAAACACTCCCCTGGTGGCCACATTCAATACTCACTATATACATGATGCTGATAAAGCAGCTCATAAAACTCTTTACATGGTTCATGGAGATTTACATTCATCTGATGAATACAATCATCTGTTTCAAAAAGATTCATTTGCCTTTGTAGATACAGACACTGCTAAAAAAATATTTGCAGATACCCCTGACGCAATTTCAAATACTGTAAAAATTGCAGAAAGCTGCGAACTGGAAATCCCTCTTGGCGACTGGGTGTTTCCAAATATTGAACACAAGAAAAGTTACAATGAGGACTTAAGAGATCTAGCATACGAGGGTTTAGAAATTAGAAAAATGGAGTTAACTGATATTGTAAAAACTCGATTAGAGTATGAATTAAAAGTTATTGCAGATAAGGGTTATTCCCCTTATTTTTTGGTAGTTTATGACCTTTTACGATTTTCTCGAGAGAACGACATCCTCACAAACATTAGAGGTTCTGTTGCTGGTTCTTTGGTGACTTATCTTCTTAGAATTACAAAATGCGATCCACTCGCATATAAACTTCCGTTTGAAAGATTCCTAAATCCTGAGAGACCTTCGGCACCGGACATCGATATGGATTATGCAGATACTCGTCGTGATGAAGTTATTGATTATGCTCGTCGTAAATATGGAATAGATAATGTAGCTCAGATAGGAACATTCGGAACAATGATGGCACGTGGTGCTGTGAAAGATGTAGCTCGTGCAATGAAATATCCATACGTTGTTGGTGACCGTATTAGTAAATTAATTCCAATGCCAAAACAAGGATTCCCTGTGACTATAAAAGGTGCTCTAGAAGACATCCCAGAGCTTAAAGAATTGTATGACACAGACCGTGAGGTGCAAATAATTTTAGACATGGCACAAAAAGTTGAAGGATGTGCCAGACACATTTCCGTCCACGCTGCGGGAACAGTTATATCCCCTGCTCCACTTTGGGAATGGACACCTATACAAAAAGATCCAAAAGGTGGAAAAATAATTACTCAGTACGATATGTACACAATTGAAGATGCTGGACTGCTAAAGTTTGATTTTCTAGGAATTAGAAACTTAACCATATTGGGAGATGCGATTAAAATTGCAAAAGAAAATTATAACATTGATGTAGATATAGAGGAGGTATCATTATCAGATGCAAAAACTTTTGAAATGTTATCTCGTGGCGAGACTATGGGATTATTCCAATTAAATGGTTCTGGTATGACAAGATTTTTGAAAGAACTAAAACCTAACGCTATCTTTGACATTAATGCCATGGTGGCCTTATATCGTCCTGGACCGCTAGAAATGATTCCTGAATACATAAGACGTAAACATGATCCATCACTCATCTCTTATCTTGACCCAAGACTAGAACAAATACTAGACCAATCTTTTGGAGTTATCGTCTACCAAGATGATGTTATGCTTATAGCCATTCATTTGGCTGGATATTCTTGGCTTGAGGCAGATAAATTACGTAAAGCTATGGGTAAAAAAATACCCGCAGAAATGCAAGCGCAAAAAGAAAAACTATTAGCTGGATTCGTAGAGCATGGGCTGTCTGTAAAAAAGGGACAGAAGCTTTGGGAATTAATTGAGCCGTTTGCTGCATATGGTTTTAACAAATGTTTAACTGGAGATACAAAAATTGCATCTGCAGAGACTGGCGAGATTCTAACAATAAGAGAAATATATTCCAATAATTTAAAACCTAAATTATTAAGTTTGGGGAATGATGGCCTGCTTCAAAATAAAAAAATTACTGCAGTACTTGAAAATGGTATAAAAAATATTTATGAATTAAAAACTAGATCTGGAAGAATAATTAGAGCAACGGGTAATCACCCTCTATTAACATTTAGTAAATGGAAAAATCTTGATGAAATTAAATCTGGTGAACGTATAGCCGTACCCCGTAATTTATCGAGTCTAATCGGTAATGTAAAAGAAAAAGAAAAAGCTGCAATACTGGGATATTTAATATCAGAAGGTAATCTCTGCCACCCACATGGTATTTATTTCTATTCAACACAAGAAAATGAAATAAAAGATTTTATAAAAAATTGTAATAATTTCGAAAATTTTAAATATACATTAGATAAGAGTAAAGCTGCTACTTCTGTTTATTGTGGCCAAATAGACCAGAAAAAAGGAAATAATCTAAATAAGTGGGTTGAAAAACTAGGTCTAAAAAACAAAAAAGCTACAGAAAAAAATGTCCCCGATTGTGTCTTCAAATGGGACAAGGAAACTCTTTCTATTTTTATAGGAAAACTTTGGCAAGGTGATGGTTGTATCAGTATAAAAAATGAACAGGTATTTTATGCTACGAGTTCAAAAGTTCTAGCATATGACGTACAACATTTACTTTTAAGGTTTAGTATTTTATCTACAATTCATGAAAAGAAATTTAAATATAGAGGAGGAATAAAAATCGGATTTACTGTAGTAATTTCTCATAGAGAAAACTTACGTAAATTTAAAAGTACTATCGGTATGTATTTAATCGGTAAGAAAAAAGAAGATTTGAAAAAATTGCTCACGTTAACTGAAAATACTTTAGATATCTCTGCGAGAGGAACTAAGAATATTATACCAGCGGAAGTAATGATACATATACGAAGGATAATGTTAGAAAAAAATGTCTCTGTTAAAAAAATATCTAAAGATACTGCTCTTTCGGAGAGATTATTCTCATATGATAAAAAGAAGACTGGCTATCAAAGAGCTGTAATAGAAAAGCTAGGAAAGTATTTAAAATCAAAGGAAATTTTACAAATCGCTAATAGTGATATTTATTGGGATGAGGTTGTTTCTATAAAAAAATCTGGTAAAGAAATGACTTATGACTTAACTATTCCACCTCATCATAACTTTGTTGCAAATGATATTATTGTTCACAATTCGCATGCTGCAAGCTATGGAAGAGTGGCGTACCAGACCGCTTATATGAAGGCAAACTTCCCTGTTGCATATATGACAGCAATCATGACTAACGAATCTGGTGATGTAGAGAAAATTGCTGAAATTGTTTCTGAATGTAAAAGAATGAATATAAAAGTTTTACCACCAAATGTAAATACTAGTGCAGGAGGGTTCTCCATCGTTCAAGAAGGAACAGAGAACGATGAATTTTCAATTTCTAATTTTCAATTTTCAAAAAATACAGAGACAAATGCAAACACAGATGCGGATGCGATTAGTAATAATACAAGTAATGAAGAAATACTTTTCGGTTTGTATACAATTAAAAATCTTGGAGTCGATATATCAGATGCAATAATTGAAGAAAGAAACAAAAATGGAAAATATAAATCTTTCGAAGATTTTATACTTCGTGTTACTCATAAAAATTTAAATAAAAAATCTCTAGAGGCATTAACTAAATGCGGAGCACTTGATGATTTAGTAGAACGTGGGGAAGTTTTAGCAAACTTAGAAAGTATTTTAGAATTTCATAAACATGTTGTAAAAGATAATGTGATGCAAGATAGTTTATTTGGAGGAATGGAGACTTCTTCTTTTGTTATGAAAAAAGCTCCCCCTGTTTCTCAAGAACAAAAACTTTCTTGGGAAAAAGATTTGCTTGGACTTTTCGTTTCTGGTTTTCCTCTTGACCCTTGGAAAGAAAAACTTGAAGCTCGAGGAATAGACATAACTAAAGTTCACCACGATACTCCTGATGGTAAAGAAGTTTCTCTGGGAGTCATAATTGAAAATATAAAAATAACTATCACAAAAAAAGGTGACCAGATGGCTCTCGTCAAATTACGTGATTATAAAGGAACTATAGAAGTTGCTGTTTTTCCAGAAACTTACAAGAAATATAAATCACTACTTATAATAGATGTGCCACTTGTTGTTAGGGGGAAAGTATCGACTAGAAATGGTGAGAAGACTATAGCAATAGATGAGGTTCGTAATTTACGACAGTAAATTAGGGACTTCGTCTTAATTTTCAAGTATCAATTTTCAATTTTCAAGTAGATACAATCAGGGAACCAAAATTTCCAATTATCAATTTTCAATTTTAAAGTAAACATAATACGGAAACATGCATTTTTTGAAAATTTATAATTCTCTTGTTATTTATCGTATTTTTATTGCGTTTTTTGAAAATTGATAAACAAAATTATTTTGGTATTTCCTGTATTTTTTGAAAATTGAAAATTGGAAATTGAAAATTATTTTATTATCTACCAACAACCCAACTAATATAAGACTATTTACACAAACACACCCACTGTGATATAATACCCCCATGGTTCAAATGCTATCTATTGTGCAAATCGCTCTAGCTATTCTCCTTACAGCCCTCATCCTTGTTCAGCGTGCAAACACAGACGCTTCTGGGGCTCTTGGGGCAGATGGAGGAAGTACTGCAACGCTTAAAAAACGTGGGGGGGAATTAATGCTTCACCGATTAACTGTTACTACGGCTGTTTTATTTGCATTAACTCTTGCAATTCCACTGATTCTATCTCGTTAAGCAAGCACACCAGATAGTCGAAAGTCCATAAAGTCAAAAGTTTATAAAGAAATTGCATAATGCGAATTCAGTATCAACTTTTTACTTTATGAACTTTACAAACTTGATGAACTAATCATGTATGGATACGGCATCAATAAACTCAATAATTAAATCAAGAAAAGAAAAATTTCTCACTGTTTATAAAACACTTACACCTGAGAAAGTAATCGTCGTCTGGCTACTTATAATATTGGCCGGTGTTTTACTGTTCGCTTCATTACTTCAAATAAATAACCGTTATCTTTTATCTGTACCCTCTCGTGGTGGATACATACATGAAGGCATATTAGGAACACCTCGTTTTATTAATCCAGTACTTGCCTCATCTGACGCTGATAAAGATATGGTGGGATTAATTTATGCCGGCCTTACTAAACGTGATTATACAGGAAATATAATTCTTGATGTAGCGTCTTCAATAGAAGAAAGTTCTGATAAGCTTCACTATAATATAAAAATAAAACCTGAGGCTCGTTTTAGTGATAATACACACGTTAAAGCTGATGACTTTATCTATACCATTTCTCTAATACAAAACCCTCTTATAAAAAGTACACACCGTGTTGAATGGGAAGGTATAACTATTGAAAAAATTAGTGACTCAGAGTTTTCTATATCACTAAAAAAAGCGTATCCATTATTTATGAATGTCTTAACTATTGGAATACTTCCAAAACATATCTGGAAAAATTTAACAGAAGAACAAATTAGTCTAAGTGATTTAAATATTCATGCAATAGGAAGTGGCCCGTTTTATATAAAAAATATTACAAGTGTTTCTGGTATACCTATATCTTTCACACTTTCAGAAAATAAATACTACACACTTGGACGTCCAAACATACAAGAAGTTGTCATCACAAGTTATCAAAATGAAAAATATTTAATTCAAGCTTTTCAAAATGGTGATATAGACAGATTACATGGTGTATCTTCAGAAAATATAGCAGGTTTACAAGTTGCTACAAGCTCTATACGTACATCACTTTTGCCTCGTACCTTTAGTGTATTTTTTAATCCAAATAAAACTGATTTCCTTTCTGATAAAAAAATCCGTTCTGCTTTAAATATGGCCATTAATAAGCAAGCAATAATAAATGATGTTCTAAAAGGTTACGGAAAAGTTATTGAGACTCCTTTCCCTTTTGATGAAGACCAACCAGAATCTACTTATAATAAAGAAGGCGCAATAAAAATACTTAGCCAAAGTAAATATTTAAAAAAGGCATCTAGTACTATTGAAATAACTCTATCAACTACAAACAATAGTGAAATGAAAAAGATAGCTGAAATGATACAAAAAGACTGGGAGGATGTTGGCGTACATACGACTCTAGCTGTTTATGAGGTTGCAGACCTAAACCAAAGTGTTATAAAAGAAAGAGATTTTCAAGCTTTATTATATGGTTCAATTACCAGCTCTCCTGCTGATTTATATGCGTTTTGGCATTCATCACAGAGATCTTATCCAGGATTAAACATATCTAATTATGTAAGTAAAAAATTAGATTCTAACTTAGAAATAATACGTGAGGACGAAGACGAATTAACTAGAATAAATGCCTATGCTTCAGTAAAAGCAGAGTTTGCTGATGAAGTTCCGGGAATATTTTTATTTGCTCCATCACTTATATATGTAACTCGTGATTTTGTTAATTCCCCTCTTCCTATATATAGTTTAGATAATTCTTCAAGATTTGATCTTGTATCTTCTTGGTATAGATATACGGAGAAAGTTTGGCCTAAGACATATTACAAAAAATTATTAACAACATTAGAAAATATTATTCATTAAAATTAACAAAAAAATATGACAACAAATAACACAGCAGAAGGAGGAGAATTAATAATAGAATCTCCTATCGGAATAACCACACCCCCACCAGCACAAACACGTAAACCGTTTGATCGTAATAGTGGTGGACGCGGTAGATCAGGTGGTAGTAGAGGTCGCCCTGTATCTGGTCCAAAATTTGATACAACAATATCAACGAAAAGAGAAACTGACCACATCCCACCATTAAAAGATGGCGACATTCGTGTGATACATTTTGGTGGAGTAGAAGAGATCGGAAGAAATATGAGTATGATTGAATATAAAGATTCAATCATTGTAGTTGACTGTGGAGTACAATTTACAGAAACTCACACACCTGGTATTGATTTTATTTTACCAAATGCAAAATATCTAGAAGAAAACCGTCACAAAATAAAAGGTGTGATGATAACTCATGGGCACTTGGATCACATTGGAGCTATTCCTTATATCATGCCACGTATTGGTAATCCTCAGATCTATGCACGCTTATTTACTTCACTTATGATAAAGAAGCGTCAGGAAGAATTTCCTCATCTTTCACCGCTTACAATAAACGTTGTGGAGAAGGAGGATTCCCTATCTTTTGGAGACCTTAAAATAAGATTTTTTGGAGTATCCCACGCTATACCGGATGCTATGGGTATTATTGTTGAGACTCCACTTGGAGATATTGTTCACACTGGAGATCTTCGTCTTGATCATGATAATGATATACCAACAGATACAGAAGTTGAACGCTACAAGATTTTTGAAAATAAAAATGTTCTCCTTCTTATGGCAGATTCTACGAATTGTGAAAACCCAGGATTTTCTATTTCTGATCGTGTAGTATTTAAAAATATTGAAAATGTTATTAAAGATACACCAGGAAGATTAATTGTTAGTACTTTCGCCTCTCAGGTGGAGCGCATGATATATATGTTAAAAACTGCTGAGGATTATGGTAAGAAAGTGGTTATTGAAGGCCGAAGTATGAAAACTAACGTAGAAGTAGCGCGCCTTGCTGATATGCTTCATATTCGCCCAGAAACACTCATCCCTATCGAAGATTTACAGCGTTATCCTGATAATAAAGTAGTTATAATGGCCACAGGTGCTCAAGGTGAGGAATTTGCTGCATTGGGCCGTATTGCTAATAAAACACACAAATACGTGCGTTTAACCCCACGTGACACCATATTAATGTCTTCATCTATAGTTCCTGGTAACGAGCGTGCTGTACAAAACTTGAAAGATAAACTTTCTCGCCAAGGAGCTCATCTAATACACTATAAGACATCTGATATACATTCATCAGGTCACGCGAATTCTGAAGAACTTGTTTGGATACACCGAAAAATTCATCCTAAGTTTTTTATTCCAGTTCATGGATATCACTATATGCTTCGTATGCATGCTGATATAGAAAAACGTTTAGGTATGATGGAAGAAAATATTCTTGTCCCAGATAATGGAATGATTATTGAAATCCAAAATGAAGGAAAGAAAATTGTGGCGTTGAAAGAAAAGGCACCTTGCGAATTAATTGTTGTTGATGGAACTTCAGTTGGAAAAATTCAAGATGTTGTTATGCGTGATCGTCAAACACTTGCAGAAGATGGTATGTTTGTTGTAATCGGTGTTATTGATAGTCACACTCATACATTGAAAAAATCCCCTGACTTGATTTCTCGTGGATTCGTTTATCTAAAAGAATCTCAAGAACTTCTCTATCAAACAAGACTTCTAA
Source organism: uncultured bacterium (assembly GCA_903834855.1). Classification (GTDB taxonomy): domain Bacteria; phylum Patescibacteriota; class Minisyncoccia; order Phycocordibacterales; family UBA5272; genus UBA11704. The sequence continues at coordinate 11,369 of CAILKS010000022.1, forward strand.
CTAAAAAAGTTATAGAGGACTCACTTGCTAAGGGTGGTTTTGTAAACTTAGATCAAATGAAACAAGATATATCGGAAGCAACTACGAAATTCTTGTTACAAAAAACTGCAAAGCGACCCGTTATCATACCGGTAATAATTAGTATATAGAGATTGGAGAATGGGAAATTTTATACTTTTGTAAATTATAGTTACAAAAGGTCTAAGGTCTAATTTCTAATTCACCTAATGGAATGCGGGTGCTAAAGTATTTTTATTAGACCTTAGAAATTAGGTTAATTAGGCCTTGGTAAATTATAGTTACAATTTTGTATTTTATATATTACTGCCCACTAGTCACTGCTTACTGCTCACTGTATACTATAAACACATATGCAAGCTATAACTCGCAATAAACTTCTTCTTGCAACATTTTTGATGACTATACTTTATGCCTTTCATTACGGCATACCTTTATATGTAACATCAACTTATTTGCATATATATTTTGGCTCATCTACCATATCGTCACTCTATGTAATTGCTAGCTTGGTTACATTGTTAGCGTCAATACATACAGCTAAATATATAAAAAAATTCCATACCTATACTTTTACAATGATGCTCGTTATTGCTGAAATGATAGTTATGACAGCTTTTGCTATAACAAAAAATCCTATACTGATTGGTTTATTTTTTGTCGTTCATTTTTGTCTACAAACATTGTTATATATATTAATAAATGTATTTGTAGAAACCTTTAGCAAACAGGCAAACACTGGAAGTGTCAGAGGAATATTTTTAGTTTTACTAAACCTTGGAATACTTATTTCACCAATTATTGGAGGAGCTATATTAACAAGAGGATCTTTCGCGGCACTTTATATAGTATCAACTGTTATATTAGTTCCTTTTATGTTTTTTCTACATCAATATTTAAATCATATAGAAGAACCAGCTTATCATAGTGTAGATATGATCAGCGCCCTTAAACGTGCCTGGAAAAATAAAGACTTAAAAGGAGCATTAATTGCCTCATTAATGCTTGAATGTTTTTATGCTGTTATGGTTATTTATTCACCCATATATTTAGCATCACTTGGAATACCTCTTGTAATATATTTATCTGTTATATTACCTTTCGCTTTATTACCATTTATAATTTTGCCATATGAGCTAGGCTGGCTGGCAGATACAAAAATTGGTGAGAAAGAACTTATGATTTTAGGATTAATTATTGTCTCAGTTTCTTTGTTTTTAATGGTAATTGTAAATACTCCAAATATAATACTTTGGATTTTAATACTTTTGCTTTCTCGCATAGGTGCAGCTTGTGTTGAAACAATGACTTATACTTATTACTTTAAAAAAATATCTGCTGAGGATACTTCTTTAACAGCTTTATTTAGTAATACAAGAAGCCTGGCAATTATAATAATTGGAGCTCTTGGATTTTTAATAAATCCACTACTTGCGACTTATCCGCAAATAATATTTATAATTCTAGGTTCAGTAATATTATTTAGTATTTTATACATAATACCTATTAAAGATACTCGTTAATAAAAAACAAAATGAAAACTATACAAGTTAAAATTGATGAGGTAACTCGTCTCAATAAATTCTTAAGCGAACAAGGTATTGTCTCTAGAAGAAATGCAGATGAGCTTATAAAAAATAAACTAGTAACAATTAATGAGAAAGTTGCTGTGCTTGGCGACAAAGTAAAAACTGGTGACATTGTTTCATTTAAAAAAATAGAAACACCTCTTACCTATGCTCTCTACTATAAACCTCGTGGAGAAATTACAGGAAGGATTCCAAGTCTTCCTGGATGCGAACCAATCGGAAGACTAGATAAAGAAAGTGAAGGTCTACTTCTTTATACAAATGATTACAGGGTTGTAGATGCTGTACTTCACCCAATACACGCACGAGAAAAAGAATATGAAGTACAAGTACGTGAAAAGACAACACCTCGAGTTGTTACATTACTTAAGCGTGGTATAAAAACTCAAGAAGCTACTTATTCCCCTGTTAAAAGTGTTCAAATATATGGAGAAGGACGCAGTATTCGTATTATTATTACCGAAGGAAAAAAACATGAGATTCGCAGAATGTTAAACGCTCTTAACTTAACAGTGCTATCTCTTAAGCGAGTTCGTATTATGTCTTTTGTATCTCACGGATTGAAAGCTGGTACACCACATATATTAAGTCCAAAACAAAAAGAAACTTTATTGAAAGACTGTGGAGTAGAGGGATAATATTCAATGAAACAATATTCAATAATTAATGAAGCATTCATATTGTATTATTAAATGTATATTATCTCTATTCTAATTATATATTGAGTATTGTTTCATTGAATATTTATTGCGTCTGTATCTTCGTGTCTGTTTAAATATTGAATATTAAAAAACATTGAATATTTTGAGTATTCTCAACATGTGAATAACTCTCTTGTCTAGCCCTTGAGTATAACTTGTGGTTTGATACACTAATTAGTAGACAGTTGTTTCATTATCAGCTTTTAGTACCAGGAAAGAACATTAATAAGTTCTTGAAGTCTATGAGATGAGATTGGACTTATAAACCGATCTCGTCTATGCCGATAAAAAAGCAGATGCGGCTTCAAACAACTGGAAGTAACATATTCTAAAGTTTGAAAAAGTTTTGGAAGAATTGCTAACAATAAAAACGGAAGCCTAAGAAGCAACCGCAACGCATCAAACAAAGACGTCGAATTTATTTAAAAAATAATTAAGACAAAACAGAAACCGCCATACTTACCAGAGGGGCGGTTTTTGTTTTTTATCCATATATTGCTCCATCTACTTCGCTATTAAAAATTTTTATTCCTGCGCCGTATATCTATATACGTCTTAGTCTTAAAAACTTTTAATAACTCGTATCTGAAACAATATCTGAATAAAAAATATAGTTGGTCTACTTTGTCGTGGGTCCCTGCCGACTTCGCAAGCGGTGCGGTAACTACGTCTCCTCGTTGGCCTTCCCGCGCCGCGTATTTGTCGCTGTAAAAAAGTAACTACGAGTTTTGTTTTTATCCATGCCTTGTATCTATCAGTTTATAAAAAACAAAGAATTAGATTTTGCCTAAGACGCATCTGCTTCGTTAGAAAGAAATTTTATTTTGGCTAGCGAGGAGTTAAATAAAAAAGTAATCTTTTATATTTAATCCGAGCGACGACAAAAAACTCTTTCGTCAACGTACTACTTGTACGTCTCCTCATAAAATTTCTTTCTGCCTTGCATCTATCGTCTTATGCAAACAAAAGTTTGGATTTAATCGCAAAAATTTCCTGCGCCTCGTCTCTGTATCCTTATAAAAAAGAAACTGTGTGAGCCTCGTATCTATTGTCTTATACAAACAAAGGTTTGGATTTAATTACAAAAAATTTCTGCGCCTTGCATCCGTCGTCTTATGCCAACAAAAAAGTTATCTAAAAATATAATAAAAAATAGCTATGATAAAAGGTAACCCGAGTATTAGTGAAATTAATTTTTTATCTGGTTCAGTCATTTTTTTGAAAATTGATAATTGATAATTGATAATTACTCATTTATCCTAAATTAATGATTATTTATAAATGAGTGCACGTATTGCCCTAAATTTACCCCTGTTGTTGCTAATGATTGCAAGAAACGTCCGTCCTTTGAAAGCGACGGCTTAACATCGACATTAATGACCATATAGCCGTCTTTGTATGGGATCATGTCAATTAACGCATGACCTGAAAGGGCAAGCGCTTCATAGGCAGATTCTGCCGCTTTACGTATAGCCTCATTCTCTTCTTCCCCTGCTTTAAATACTGCTCTCATTGGATGATCTTTCCTCGGTATAGATTTTAACGGAGCAAAAGTTTCCACAGCAAGTGGAGTGTACAGTTTATTTCCTCTAAATTTTGGAAGTACGGCAATGGATAAAGTTCTTGTGGGTTTATATGTAAATATATGAACATCTATATTATCATTATGATAATCAGCTAAAACTTTTTCTAAGTCTGTATATTGACGAACTAAAACTGATTCATGTTCTCTATCTTTTTTAAGAGGCCTTACCATAAGTGGCGTGTGGAAAGTATTCCATACTGTTCTAAAAGTTTCTTTTGGTGTTTCTGTGTTTGCTCTTACAACTAATGTTTTTGGAGTTGGTAATCCATGCTGACGAAACAGCCTATACATATCTTCTCTGTCTAACGTTATAGAATCATCATGAGAAAGAAGTAGCGGTATCCACATTTTTTTAGCAAGCTCTCTATGTGGTGCTTCTATATCTTGTGTTGTGTCGACAACATAATCAGCAATTGTAAAAACATAATGAGCATCTGTTGGTCTTCCTTTCATCGTCCAATTACCATCAACATCAATTAAAATATCGAGTGGCTCATATCCAATTCCCGTTAAAGAACGCAAAATATCTTGACCGTCTAAGAGAGACTGATTTGAATTAATCGTACCTCCACGAATGACTGCAATAATGTATGGAATAGCCGCTGTTGAATTCATGATTATAGTATAGCAAAAATAGGTTTTAGGTTGTAGGTGATAGGTTGTAGAAACTGAAAAATACACAGACTTGCTAATTTAATATACATTTATTAAAATAAAGTTCTCTACGTATTATTTTCATGTCGCCGTAAGACTTCCCATTACGCTGTTTCATGGATAATAAGGCTAAGGTATGCCAACTAATGGGTCGTAGCCTACTGACTACCTGTGACTGGCGGGAGATTTAATCTCCCGACCAGTTTTCTTTTTAACTAATAACCAATATATAAAAATACAGGTGGCCACTTCGTGGCCACCTGTATTTACTTTCAACTTTATGGACTTTATAAACTTTTGACTACTTGCCTACTTTCAAAAGTTCTACTTCAAAAATCAAATCTGAATTAGCTGGAATAGCTCCATTACCCATATCCTGCGCTCCATATCCAAGAGCTGCTGGTATCGCCAAAATTCTCTTACCACCAACTTTCATACCCTCGACACCCATATCCCATCCTTTTATAACCTGACCACCACCTAAAGTAAATGTAAATCCTGTATCACCATGATTCTTAGATGCATCAAAGATTTTACCATTTGTTAAAGCTCCAACATATTGAACAGTAACACTATCTCCTTTTTTAGCTACAGCACCAGTACCCACTACTTCATCTTTTAATTGAAGATCTGTTAATGGTGCTATTGGTGTTGATGTTGCCACGGTTGTTGTTGAATTATTTGTTGTAACTGATTCTTCCTTTACCTCAGCAGTAACTTCTGTGTTAGTTTCTGCTACTTCAGGTTTATCCTGTTTAGTCATTTGTGTAAATAACATGCCTAAAGCCACTAATACAACCACGACAATAATTCCTATATTTGTTGATTTCATATTTTATTAATTTTTAATTTCTAATTTTATTTTATTTTAACACGGACAACTATCTTGTTCAAAGAAACTTTATTTATTTTCTATCATATTATTTTAATTTTTAAGCTTTCAGTTTTGGATGAATTTCGAGGCGTCGAGTGTGCAAGCATGGAAACGTACTATGGCGTACGTTGAGATGCGAGCACACGATGACAACAAAGAAATTCGCCAAAAATGGAAGCTATATTATTTTCTAAAGAAATTGGATGCAGTACGAGGAGCCCAGGAATTTTTCGAGGAGACGTACTAACGTGTACGTTGACGAGAAAAATTACGTAGCGACAAAGTAATGCGCCAATTTCTTTAGAAAACTACCAAGAGAGGGTACCGCCAGTCTTATACTCAGTAACCCTAGTCTCAAAGAAATTCTTCTCCTTCGACAAGTCTATAGCCTCACTCATCCATGGGAATGGATTCTCTGACCCATAAACTGCCGGCAATCCTACTGCATTTAATCTTCTATCTGCAATATGTTCAGTATATTTTCTAAACCCTTCTGCATTCATACCAAAAATACCTTTAGGGAAAACTGTAATAGCAAATTCATATTCTAATTCAACAGCTCTCTTCATTAAATTAGTTATACGCTCTTGAAATTCTGCTGTCCATAATTCTGGCTGTTCTTCTTTTATTGTGTTTATCATAAACACACCAAAGTTTAAATGGTTAGACTCATCACGCATAATATATTGTATCTGCTCAGCACTCGCAGTCATTTTATTTTGTCTTTGAAGACCAAACATTACAGCAAATGATGAATAGAAGAATAATCCTTCCATTATAAGAGAGAATACACACATATTTTCAAGGAACTTTTGATCATTCTCAAATGTTCCTGTGTGAAAATTATCATCAAAAATACCTTCATTAAGCGAAAGAACTAAATTATCTTTGTTATAAATAGCAGCCTTCTCACGATACATGTTGAATATTTTTCCCTGATCAAGACCAAGGGACTCCACAATATATTGATATGAATGCGTGTGTATCGCCTCTTCATATCCCTGACGAAGAAGATACATTCTCACCTCTGGTGATGTGATGTGCTTATAGAATGCGAGCACAACATTATTAGCAGCTAATGAATCAGCGGTAGAGAAGAATCCTAACACTGTTTCAAAAGCATCTCTTTCATCTTGCGTTAAAACATCTTTTGCCTTCCATTGCTCTATATCTCTCTGCATAGAGATTTCTGTTGGCAACCAATGATTTGCATTTGCTGCCAAGTAAGTATCCCAAGCATAAGTATGCTTCATAGGATACAACTGCATAACATCAGCGTCTTTCCCGTTTATTATTTTTCTTTGATTTATGTCCACTTTTTCTGTGGTCGGTGTTATTGGCATGGTGTTTAATAGTTAATGGTTAATAAGTTAATAGTTACTGGTTACTGGTTACTGGTTACTGGGGGGAAGTTTACTTTATAAATCTTTTTGAATTAAAACTATAAACCATTAACTAGTAACTACAAACTATCTAAGCTGAACAACTCTCACATTCTTCTTCTTGTATTGACCTGTAAATTGTATATTTAGGTTTTTCAATTGTAACATTTTCTACTAATTCTGAAACAACCATACTTGGTATACTGCTAACTTCAACTACAGACGTTGCTGGTATTTCATTTATTTGATTTTGTGGTGTTAATATTGAAGCTTTTCCATCTCTTAAATGAGTAGAACCGAATTCAGAAGTGTTTACTGTAGATTTTTCCACCTGTGAAGCACCTAGTGATCTAAGATAATAAGTTGTTTTTAATCCAAGATCATAAGCCAACATATAAATATCAGACAAATCCTTTCCAGAAGTTCCTTTGAAAAATACATTAATTGACTGTGCTTGATCTATCCACTTACCTCGTCTTGCTGCTGCTAAAATAAGCCACTTTTGATCTATATCAAATACTTCCTTATGTTTATTTTTAATCCCCTGTGGAATTTCACTTATACTCTGTACTGAACCATCATAGAATTTTATTTTGTTAACCATATCACGATTCCAAAGATTCATTTTCTTCAAATCTTCGACAAGATATTTATTAACTACAACGAATTCTCCTTCTTTATTACTTTTTACATAAATATTTTTATAAATTGGTTCTACAGTTGGTATACAACCTACTAGATTTGCAGTAGAAGCAGTAGGCGCAATAGCCATAGTATTTGAATTTCTCATTCCGAACTCCTTAATATGATTTCTAACTGGTGTCCAGTCTAATTTACCACTCTTTGGAATATCAATTGTTGTATCTCTTTCTTGTTCAAGCAATGCAATTGTATCTTGTGGTAATATTCCCCTACTCCATTTAGATCCTTCATATGATTGATATTTTCCTTTTTCTCTAGCAAGCTCACTAGAAGAAAGTATCGTGTAATAAGAAAGCATTTCCATAGATTCATCAGCAAACTCCACTGCTTCATTTGAATCAAACAAAATACCCATACCGTATAGTGCATCATGATAACCACGAATACCGAGTCCAATTGGGCGATGCTTCATATTTGAAGCTCTACTGTCATCTGTAGGGTAATAATTTATATCTATAGTATTGTCTATCATTCGAACAGAAAATCTAACAACCTTTTGTAATAACTCTCTATCAATTGTTTTATCTGCTTTAATAAACTTTACCAAATTAATAGAACCTAAATTACAAACAGCTGTTTCATTGGGGCCAGTGTTCAACATAATCTCTGTACAAAGATTAGATGAGTGTATGACGCCAGCATGATCTTGCGGTGAACGAATATTTGATGGATCCTTAAAACAAATCCAAGGGTGACCTGTTTCAAATAACATACCAATCATTTTCTTCCAAAGATCTTTTGCTTTAATTACTTTAAATAATTTAATTTTTCCCTCGGCAGCCATCTTTTCATATTCTTCATAGCGAGCATTAAATTTCTTACCATAGATGTCCGGTAGGTCAGGTGTCTCATCCGGTGAGAACAGTGTCCAATCTTTATCAGCTTTAACTCTTTCCATAAATAGGTCTGGAATCCAGTTTGCTGTATTTAAGTCGTGAGTTCTGCGTCTTTCATCACCTGTATTTTTACGAAGTTCCAAAAAGTCCTCAATGTCCACATGCCATGTCTCCAAATAAACAACAGATGCCGCACGTCTTTTGCCGCTTCTCATAACGCAGACATTTATATCATTAGCAATTTTCAAATAAGGAACTACACCTTGAGAAGTTATATCTATTGATTTAACCGATGCCCCTGTACCACGAACCTTTGACCAACTTGTACCTACTCCTCCTGACCATTTCAAAAGTTGAGCATTATCAGAATACATTCTAAATATTTCACGAAGATCATCCGGTACCATATTCAAGAAACAATTAGATAATTGAGCCTTTATTGTACCTGACTGGAATAGAGTTCTACCGCCTGGTGTATAGTAGAATTCAGACAAAATATCATAGAAATTCTTTGTAATTTCATCTCTTTTACTTTTTTCTTCAACCAAAGCAGCCCCCATAGCTATACGCATCCAAAACATTTGTGGAGACTCTAATGGTAACTTTGTCTCACTATCTTCTATCAAATATCTTGAAGATAAAATTTCAAGACCCATATACTCAAAATTATAATCTCTTTCTAAGACCAAAGAATCCGTCAACTTTTCTAAATCAAAATCAAGCATTCTAGCATCAAACTTTTTCATCTCAACCATCTTCTTTATATATGATGGATAAAACTTTTTCATCTCAGCTTTTATATTTCCAAAATCAACATTGTTTCCAAAAACTTGTTTATATAATTTTGATAGTAAAAGTCTTGATGCAACTTTTGAGTAAACAGGGTCAAGTTCTATCATTGATCTTATATTCATAATCAAAATTTTTCTGACATCGTTGGTAGACATGTTTTCAAATATGTCTAACTTAACCTGATTGAGAACAATATCTGTTTCAAATAATTTTCTCTCTTCTTCGGAAATGGTAGCAAGGGCAAACATCAAACTCTTTTTTACTTTTTCAAAATTAAATCTCTCCATTCTTCCATCACTCTTCTTTATCATAAGACCCCCTTCTTCTATTTTTTCTACAATCTCTTGCTTCTTTTCTTCACGCATTTTCTGATGTTCGAAACGATAAATAATATAATGTTTTGCAACATCAAAAAATCCAGCACCCATAATATGCTTCTCTACAATATCTTGTAAATGCTCAACAGAAGGAAAATATTCCTCTCGTGTTAAAAATTCTAATTCAATTTCTTTAACTACAAGTTCTGTAATACGTTTACAAATTTCTGCCTTCTCATCTCTTGTAACACTCACAAAAGCTTTCTTTAAAGCACTCTCTATCTTACTTTGCTCAAAGGAAACTATCTCACCATTTCTCTTCTTAACCGTTTGTAAAATAGACATACACGTTTCATTTTCATTACATTTTTAATATATTCAGTATATATAAAATGACTCCAAAAGGCACTTTTCATGCCATTTTTTAGTGTCAAGAGTTACCCTTGACATAGTGTAAATATTTGGTTTAGATACGCTTATCTCGTAAGCTTTTGTGGTAACCAATAGCAAATCTATGTGCCTCCCCATTACCCAAAAATATTTCCTTTGTATGGTAATCCACATATTCTTTCCTACCTAAGACCTCTTTTGGCTTGTGACGATCATCCTTAACCACAGATACACAAGGTATAGAAATACCCAATATCGCTAATGTTTTTTCTGCAGTTTGTTTATGAGCAACACCACCATCGATAACAATTAAATCAGGGAAGCGCCATTCTTTATGAGAAAATCTTCTTGTTAAAATTTCTCGTAGACCTGCATAATCATCATTTATGTTTTCAGGTAATTTAAATTTTCTATATTCATCTGTTACTTTTTCTTTTCCTTCAATAACTGTCATAACACCTACGCGAGAGGTTCCAGAAATGTGTGCAACATCATAACTCTCAATACGAAAATTATTATCTTTAAATGAAGTTACATTATCATCTTTAATTAAATTAACATCTTTAATATGATCAATCGCAAAAAGTGTATTACGCACCTTAGCAGCTTTTTCAAATAAATGTTTCTTTGCATAATCATTCATTTCTTTTTCTAAAGATTTCTTTATGTCTGTTTTTTTACCTTCAAAGAATTTTCTAATATTAGAGATATTCTTTTTATATTCTGTTTCAGATATCAAACCCACACACACCCCAGGACAAAGTTTTATTTGAGCATTAAAACACATTTTATTTTGATTAAGCTCACACTTATCACGATATGGAAACATTTTACGAATTATTTTCATCGCCTCTTTTAATTGTGTAAGAGAAGCAAATGGCCCGTAAACAGCGAGCGTTTCTTTTTTTGTAAATCGTTTTTCAAAATCGCGAATTCTAAGAGTTAAAACTCTTGGAAACTTTTCTTTAGTTATAACTACACAAGTAAAACTTTTATCATCTTTTTCTTTTGTGTTATATGTTGGGTTATTATCTTTAATCAATTTACTCTCAAGTAACAAAGCCTCAAGCACACTATCTGTTTCTTGGAAGGTCACATGGTGAGCGGCCGCAATCATTCCAACTAATCTTACTCCTCTTGTTTTTATTAAGTCATTAGAAAAGTAACTCTTCACTCTGTCAGATAGCGAAGTAGCTTTTCCTATATAAAGAATGTTATTTTCACTATCTCTAAAGAAATAAACCCCTGGATTATCAGGAAGTTTGGCTGTGGATAGCTCTTGCTTTTTCATGAGATATATTGTATAATAAAATGTCGCTTAATTCAACCAACACTTAAAAAATGAAGAATTGGAAGGGTTTTACGACACGGGCCTTTTATATCTTTTAGGAAAATAGGTTCCTGAAAGCCCTATAAAGGGATAACAGTACAAAAACGAGGTAGAGAAAAAATGGTTAACAACCAAGAAAATGGGCAGCAAAGCCCACAAAAAACCGGCACCGACGAGTGCCAAACGGCTGAGACGATCAAAGTGGAAGTTCGCACTCCGGTGCAGAATTGCCCATCGGCTCGACCTTCGATGGCTGGAAATTACCAGCCAAAGGGCTACCGCCTTATGGGCGATGGCCGACAATGGTAGGTGGTCAGCGGCGTAAGCCAATTTGACCAAAGGGCATCCTCACAGGTGCCCTTTTGTATTTCTTTTTTTCTAATTAAAACGTAAAAAGTAGTCTTAACTGCAAGATACATCCAATGTCTGTATTTTTTGAAAATTGATAATTGATAATTGATAATTAATTTAGTGTCCACTTTCAACTTTATAAACTCGCTTTTTTACGTTTGAGAACTTTCTTCAAATATTGTCCAGTATAACTATTAGTATTTGACGCCACCTGCTCTGGATTTCCAGTTGCTACAATTTTCCCACCCCCTACTCCACCTTCAGGTCCAATATCAATAACATGATCTGCTGATTTTACAATATCCAAATTGTGTTCAATCAAAACTACTGTATTTCCCTTATCGACTAATCTATTTAATATTTCTAATAATTTAACTATATCTTCATAGTGGAGTCCAATTGATGGCTCATCTAAAAGATAAATTGTTTTCTCAACATGGGGACGATAAAGCTCTGAAGAAATTTTTACACGTTGTGCTTCCCCTCCTGAAAGGGTCGTTGCTGACTGTCCAAGTTCTAAATATCCCAAACCTACATCTGACAAAGTTTTTACTCTGTCATAAATTGCTGGGATTTCATAAAAGAAAGTTAAAGCTTCTTCAACTGTCATACAAAGTACATCATAAATACTTTTTCCTTTCCATTTGACTTCAAGTGTCTCTTTCATAAATCTTTTACCTAAACAAACATCACATTCAACATACACAGTTGGAAGAAAGTGCATCTCAACAGCAATCTCACCATTACCCTGACAAACTTCACAACGTCCGCCTTTAACATTAAATGAAAATCTTGATGGCTTCCAGCCACGGATTCTCGCCTCTTCACTTTCTGCAAACAGATCTCTAATATGAGTCCATGCACCAGTATAAGTGGCTGGATTACTTCTTGGTGTACGACCAATAGCCCCCTGATCAATTAATACAACGCGAGACAAATATTCCGTACCAGAAAATGATTCACAATTATAAATTTTTGCAGAACGATTACGGCGCTCCAATCTTGCAAGTAAATTCTTATATAAAATCTCATACATCAAAGAACTTTTACCAGAACCAGATACTCCTGTGATGGCCGTCATGCGACCAAGTGGAACATTCACATTCATATTTTTAATATTAAAAATATTACCACCAGTTATTCGTAGTGTCCCTTTATCGTGATCACGACGAGCTGGTATTGGAATTTCTTTTTCACCACGAAGATACGCCAAAGTCACACTTCCGGACTTATTTCTTGGTGCAGTTAATAATTCTTCTAAATATCCAGCCACTACAACCTCTCCACCGTGAACTCCAGCCTTCGGACCGATATCGACAATATAATCAGATGCAAAAATTGTATCTTCATCATGTTCCACAATGATAATTGTATTTCCAATATCTTTTAAGTGAGTAAGAGTTTTTATGAGTCTTTCATTATCACGCTGATGTAGCCCGATAGTCGGCTCATCAAGCACATAAAGCGCTCCAACCAACTGTGATCCAAGTTGTGAAGCTAATCGTATACGCTGAGCTTCTCCGCCTGAGAGCGTGTCAGCTTTTCTATTTAATGCTAAATAATTTAATCCGACATTTAACATAAATTTTAATCTGGATTCTATTTCTTTTATTACGACAGCTGCAATCTCTTGTTCTTTTTTAGAAAGTGGGAGTCTTTCAAAATAAGTTAATGCATCTTGTATTGAAAGTGCAGTTATATCTACTATATTTATTTTTTCTACATCATCTAAAAAGACATTTAATGCCTCTGGTCTTAAACGTTTACCAAAACATACATCACACTCATCTAATCCACCAAAATATTTTGTACCCAAACCATTACAAGATGGGCACGCACCGTATGGAGAGTTGAAAGAAAATAAACGAGGTTCAATTTCTGGAAATGAAAATCCACAATTAGCACAAGAAAACTTATTACTCATGATTGTTTTATCACCAAGTATTTCTACTTCGAGTAACCCATTTGATTCGTGTAATGCCCTTTCAATAGCTTCAGACAATCTTATCATTGCATCTTTTTCTGTATGTTTATTTCTAAAATCGTCCAGTGCGATAGAATCAACAACTATAGATATTTCATGCTTCTTAGTTTTAGAAAGTACTATTTGTTCACGAAGTGAATAACGTTTACCATCAACAACAGCTTCCGTATAACCCTTTCCGAGCATGTCATAAAGCATTTGATAATGTTCCCCTTTTCTGCCGCGGACCAAAGGTGAAAGGATATGAAGTTCTGCATGAGAAAATTCGACACCAAGAATTTCTTTTTTATTCTTCTTATCATCAGCCTTTTTTACTTTATCTAAAATAAAATGCATTATTTCCTCATTTGAAAGTTTCTGAATTTTTGAACCACACTCTACACAATATGGTTTACCAACACGTGCATAGAGAACACGCAGATAATCATAAATTTCTGTAATAGTAGCAACTGTCGAACGAGGGTTACGGCCAGCTGATTTCTGGTCAATAGAAATAGCGGGAGAAAGTCCTACAATCTCGTCAACGTCTGGCTTCTGTAATTGTGTTAAAAACTGTCTAGCATAGGCAGAGAGAGACTCAACATAACGACGTTGTCCTTCAGCAAAAATAGTATCAAAAGCAAGAGATGACTTTCCAGAACCAGACAGGCCGGTAAATACGATCATCTTGTGACGAGGCATTTCTACTGTGATATTTTTTAGATTATGTGTTCTAGCACCTTTGACAATAATCTTTTCAATATGATCTATTTTTTCTTCTGTTTTCTTTGTATTCATGTGGGGTAGTTTTTAGACATCAGACATTAGATTTTAGATGACTCAAAATTCTAATACTTTAATCAATTAAAATCTATATTTTGAAAATTGATACTTGAAAATTGATAATTAATCCAATCATTAGGGTATTGGATTATAACACAAAAACTAGTAAAAGTCGACCAAAAATAGACTTTCAGATTACAGAAACCAGACGACAGTAAATACAAATACAGGTGGCCACTTCGTGGCCACCTGTATTTCTGTTATCTGTAATCTGTGTCTTCTCTCCCCTCTTAACTCTTTCCTTTATCTTCTATCTACCCCTACTGTCCAACAAATGATTCTCTTATCTCAGAGATAACACTTTCATTTCCTTTGTCAGACTTAATTACAGCAAGCCACTTTTCATTTTTAAATGAAGCAATATCCCATACTAATGTATTTGTTTCAAAATGATACCAAAGTACACCATTTACCATTAATGTATTTTTAATAAGTGGCGCAGCTTCTAATGTTGGTAAAATAATATTATCGAAATACTGCTCTTCTGTATATCCTTTGTATTCTTGATTACTTAAATAAATAAAAGCTTTCTGTGTTCCTAAAATAGAATCATTCATAATTACCGTACGTCCACCATCTTCAAAAACTTCTGTTAAAGTTTTTGGTGAGGTGAAGTGATAAGCTAACACACTTTCTCCAGCATAAAGAGGAGTAGTGGAGCCGACAACTGATGAAGATATATTTATCTTAACAATGTCTATTTTTTCTTTTTTAGAATTAAGAATCTTAAACCCTGCCACAACAATAACAATTATAATAAAAGCAATAAATGTCCACTTAAAAAAACTATTTTTATCTTGCATATGACTCAAGTATACTCTTCTTATAAAAAGTAAGCAAAGACTGATTTATAAGGAGTTTTTAGATGTTTTATGTCTATTTTGGGATATTTTTTAACTCATCTTTTACTATAATCCTATCGTCCCAGGGCACCCTATTTCCTTTTATAACCATAGATTGTTCTGCACCTTTTCCTGTAATCAAAATAATATCGTTTATCCGTGCTAATGATAATGCTTTCTTTATACCATCTTTTCTATCTTCAATAATAAATAAATTTTTATCTCTTTCTTTTCCTGCTTTCTCTACTGAAATAGCAATATCTTCCAAAATTTGTTTTGGATCATCATCGTATGGATCAACATTACTAACAACTACATAATCAGCCATCTTTCCAGCCAGTTCCCCCATAATTGGTCTTTTATTTTTATCTCGTCCACCTCCTTCTGCTCCCAGTAAAACAATAATTTTTGAATCTGCTCTTTTCATATTAATTGCCGTCTGTAAAAGATTAGTCATACTTTCTTTTTCATGAGCATAATCTACAATCACAGTAAAATTTTGTCCTTCCTCTATTTTTTCCATTCTCCCTGGAATAGTTTTTAATTCCAATAATCCTTTTTTAATCATAGAATCACTAATACCAAAAATACGAGAGATAATAATAGCCGGCAATGCATTATAGACATTAATTTTACCAATAATTCCTATATTGAAAATTTCTTTATCTAATTCAAAAGAAACACCCTCACTTGTTTCTTTTATATTATCTACCATGACATCTCCATTATTTTTCAAAGAAAAAGTTATCTTTTTATCTGCTTTAAAATTTAAAAAAGTATCAACGTGTTCATTGTCTTTATTTGCAATAATTATTTTATCAACAACTTTTCCTTTTATAACTTTCTTATAAGAAGAAAGATTCTCAAACATCTTCATCTTCATTTGTTTATATTTTTCAAAACTCCCATCATGTGAAGCTAAATGCTCTGGTGACAAATTTGTAAATACCGCTATATCATAATAAATCCCTCTATGACGGTTTTGTTTTATTCCCTCAGATGTTGTTTCAACAATACAATGAGTACACCCCTCTTTTACCATTTGAGCCATAAGACTTTGTATAATAAATCTACCAGGCATACTCATATGATATTTATTTAGAAATTCTTTTTCACCAATACGAATATTTGCAGTACTTATAATCCCTGTTTTATAACCTCCCCCTGTGAGAGTAGACCAAATAAAATTTATAGTTGATGTTTTTCCTTTAGTTCCAGTAACTCCTATAATAATCATCTTTTTTGACGGAAAACCATAATATGCAGTAGCAATAATTGCCATTAAATAATGGTAAATAGTAAAAATCTTTTTTGGTAAAATTTTCTTTAAGAGTTTTTTCATATATATTTCTTAATATATTTTCTAAAGTTATAAAGATAATACCAGAAAGGATTTACAACCAAATCAAAAAAATCTGAATGTTCTACTTTTTTACCGCCAAATTTCATTTTAAAAGTTGTTAACCCATCCCATCCTTTGTATATATTATTTTCTGTAGCAATACCACCAAAATTATAATAATTACAATTTAATTGCTTTGCATAACAAATAGCTTTCCATTGTGCTAAATATGTCGGCATACGATTCCTCTCCTCGGTACTAGAACCACCAAAAACATAATTAGCAATTCCAGAAAAAATAATAACTAAATCAATTGCTAAAACTTTTTCACCAAATTTTGTTATGGCTAAATAGGAATTTTCTTCACTCAAATTTTTAAAAATATTTTCATAATATTTTTTAGGATGAAGATTAAAACCATTTCTCTTTGCTGTTATATCCATTAACTCATAAAAAATATCCAAATATTCTCCAAAATCTTTTGTTATTATTTCTGAAGTAATTTCTTTCTTTTCAGCTAATCTTATAGAATAGCGAGTTTTCTCATGCATATCCATAAGTATTTCATCTTCAGTTTTATTTAATGGTAGAAACCATTCTTCACGTGGCTGAAAATATGCTGAATGGTATGTATAAAGTGGTGCCTTAGTAAAAACTTTTGAAAGTTTCTCCTCAGAAATTACTGGAGTAAAATCCAAACGAACAAAAACTGCCTTTTCTTTTTTTGCAATTTCTTTTAATTCTTTTTTCAGTGAAATTAAAAATTCTGACGAAATATCTTGTGTCACTGGCCCATAAGGTATATATAAATAACTTTTACCAAGCAAAAGTGGATATTTTATTATTTGAAAATAAGCAACAACTTTTTCTTCTTCGTATGCTAAAAATATTCTAACTTTTCTACCTAAACTTTTTTGCCAATCTCCATAAAAACTTGCCTGAGTAAAAGGCACATCTTTACAAAGACTACTCGGATCAAAATATTTATCATCTATTATTTCTTTGAAATCAAAATTTTTCATTATTTTACAAGCATTTTACAGCTAGCTTCATAAAGTAATTCTACACCGAAGGTGTGATTAAACCAAACCTTCCCATTATCAATTACTTCTGTTTAAAAAAATTCTGACCGGTAAATTAGCTATAAAAACTAGACTCTGCCAGAAATATCTTTGTATACCACCGATCTGTGCGCAATCAAAACAATAAAAACCTCTTTCTTCTTAAGATGAAAAATAACACGATAATCTCCGACCCTCATACTTCTCAACCCAAACAAAGAAAATTGAAGTGGTTTACCAAAAAAATCTGGCTGTGTTTCTAATTTTTCCTCAATTGCTTTTCTTATAATATTTTTATGAGAACTAGAAATATTTGCAAGATCATCTATTATTTTTTTGTGATATGTTATTTCAAACATAGAGATGCTTATTATTATCCCCAGACTTCCTTATGAGAAAGCTTCTTACTCTTTTCATTAAGTCTTTGATCTCCTAAAATACTAAAAGCTCTATCCTCTTCTAACATAAGAGATATTTTAAGTAATTCACTTATTTTTGTAGCTTGTGGGACTTTGTCACGCTTAGCCATATGAGAAACCAATTTCTCAACGTCACTGGTAAGTGTTATATTTAATCTTCGTTTTAATGTTGTCATGTACTAAGTGTATCAGAAGTGTATCACTTGTCAACAACGAACTAGTTTCAAGTTTCCAGTTTTTAGTTTCTAGGAATTTTACGAAGGTCTTGCCTTCGTAAAATCAAAGTATCCCCGATTTGTATTTTCTAATGTCTATTGTCTATTGTCTCCCCATGAGGTTATATTTTTGATTTAAGAACTTCCAGTTCGTCGCGGAGGATAGCAGCAGTTTCGAAATCTAATATCTTTACAGGTTCCTTCATAGCCTTTTCCTTAAGTTTAATTAATTTATCTGGATTCTTTGCAAATAATTTTTTATCAATACGCAACTCCTCATTCACAGCCTTTGCATGATCACTTTGTATTTCCTCAGTAATATCATGAATATTTTTCTGTATTGTTGTGGGAGTGATACCATGCTCCTTATTGTAATCTTCTTGAATCTTTCTTCTACGATTTGTTTCCCCTATTGCACGCTCCATAGAACCAGTCATGACATCTGCATACAAAATAACTCGCCCATTTGAGTTACGTGCAGCTCGCCCAATTGTTTGAATAAGTGACGTCTCTGAACGAAGAAATCCCTCTTTGTCGGCATCCATAATTCCTATAAGTGTTACCTCAGGCAAGTCTAAGCCCTCTCGAAGCAAGTTAACTCCAACAAGACAGTCGAATGTTCCACGACGAAAACTCGTGAGAATAGCAATACGTTCCATAGTTTTTATATCACTGTGAACATACTCAGCTTTAACACCTTGTTCTTTCAAATATTCTGATAAACTTTCTGCCATTTTTTTTGTAAGGGTTGTTACAAGAACTCTTCCACCTTTTTTTACATCTTTAATAACCTCTCCAATAAAATCATGAACTTGGCCTTTATATTTACCACTTGCTCCGACTTTTCTAATTTCCAAAACTGGATCAAGTAATCCCGTTGGGCGAATAATCTGCTCCACCACTTGATCAGATTCTTCACATTCAAACTTCCCTGGTGTAGCAGACACATAAATAACTTCTGCCACCCGCTTTTCAAACTCATCATATTTAAGTGGACGATTATCTTTGGCGCTCGGTAATCTAAAACCATATTCTACAAGTGTATTTTTACGGGACTGATCGCCTGCATACATACCGTGTAACTGTGGAAGTGTTACATGTGATTCATCTATGATAGTTAAAAACTCCGCCTCACCATTTTTATTATGTGGGAAATACTCAAGTAATGTGTCCGGTGCAACACCTACTTCTTTTCCTGATAAATGTCTTGAGTAATTTTCTATACCCTGACAAAATCCAACTTCTTTAATCATGGCGACATCATAACGAGTGCGACGCTTAATTCTCTCAGCCTCTAATATTTTTCCTTCTTTATCAAACTCTACTAATCTTAATTTTAATTCTGCTTCGATAGTTTTCACTGCACGCTCGCGAGTAGGTACATCTGAAATAAAATGTTTCGCTGGAAAAATAAAATAATTGTCTACAACTTTTAAAAGCTTCATAGAAACTGGATCAACGATTTGCATATGAGAAATTTTACCTCCGGTAATTTCTAACTGAAGCATTATAGTTTCAGATATTGGCATTATATCTATTCTATTTCCAAGTGCACGAAATGTCCCAGGAGAAAGATCAGCATTAGTTCTTTCATATTGAACACCAACAAATCTTCTCATAAGCTCAACTTTTGAAGCACTATCTCCAACAGATAATTTTATATTTTCTCTTTCATAATCCTTCGGTGACCCTAAACCATAAATACAAGAAACAGAAGCAACAATAATTACATCTTTTCTGGTTAATAATGCTTGTGTGGAAGCATGGCGAAGTCTATCTATCTCTTCATTTATCTGTGCATCTTTTTCTATATAAGTATCAGTCACCGGCATGTATGCTTCTGGTTGATAGTAGTCATAATAAGATACGAAATAGTGAACGGCAGCGTCTGGGAAAAATGTACGAAACTCTTGAGCAAGCTGAGCAGCGAGTGTTTTGTTATGAGCAATAACAAGTGTAGGTTTTTGTATTTGCTGTATTACATTTGCAATAGTAAAAGTTTTTCCAGTACCAGTTGCACCAAGTAATGTCTGACGTCTCATACCTTTTTTAAGACCATTAACCAAACCTAAAATAGCCTTTGGCTGATCGCCTGCCGGTACAAAACCTTTCAAATTAAAGACTCCAGAAATTTCATTTTTCTCTCCGGATACTTTTTTATTATTTTTTACTTCGCTTGACATAGTTGACTTATGATTATAGCATAAAACCCAGCACTGTTCCTTAAATTGGAACAGATCCCCTATCATCAACAGGAGATTGAAATAATGACTCAGAAAATTATCCCAAAAGAAACACATATTCAACTTAGTGGTACTGAGTTAGATCGTCTTCATAGGGCAATGATGGATGACCCTGAGAATGTCTTCTTTGCCCGCAAAGTTGATGATCCTCACCCTTGGCCATCATATCTATTGCTTGTGGGGCCATACTGCCGGGTCTCTGACCCGTTCGAAACAAGTGTCTGTCCAATTCATGGTTACAACTCATCTTTTGATATTTTACACCTAGCAATAAAGGGAGACACTGGTGAAATTGTGATGAGGGAAGCCAAGATAGCTCAAGTTGGTGGGTGGAAACCACCGATTGAAGGTAATCATCTTTTCGCATTCATTCCAAAATCCATCCAATAGGCCTCTTCCAACTAAAAAACTCTGCACGCTAGCCACGTGCGGATTTTTTCATATAAAAACTTATGAGCTTTTTTACTATTTATAATACCTCTTAATAAATTCTTTTTTAAATTCTAAAAAGTTACCAGAAAGTATTGCCTCTCGTGCTTCTTCGCAAAGAGTAGTTAAGAATTTTAAATTATGAATTGATGCGAGTGTGGCAGCTAGCATTTCATCTGCTTTAAATAGATGATTCAAATAACTTTTTGTAAACTGATGTGTATACCAAGATTCTTCATCACTAATCGGTGACATATCGTTTTTATAAATTGCATTTGTAATATTTATGCGTCCATCTTTTGTATAAATAGCACCATTACGAGCAATGCGAGTTGGTGCAACACAATCAAAGGTATCGACACCATTTTCTATTCCCATTAAAATATCAATCGGCTCACCTATTCCTAATAAATGTCTAGGCTTTCCCTCAGGCAGTATTTCATTAACCCATTTTACAGCTGTACCCATATCTTCTTTTGTAAAACTCCCACCTATTCCATAACCATCAAAGTCCATAGCACCTAATACTGTTGCTGACTCTTTTCTTAATTCTTCATACGATCCACCTTGGACCACACCAAAGAGCGCCTGCATTTTCCCTGTTGCACCAGATACTCCCAGTCTTTTATGTTCATCTAAACTTCTTTTTGCCCAAGCGTGAGTACGATCTATTGCTTCACGTTGATATGCAACTGGGGCAAGAGGTGATGTGCATTCATCAAATGCAAAAAATATATCAGCACCCAAATTGTGTTGTATATTCATACTTACCTCTGGAGTAAATCTATGAGTTGATCCATCAATTACAGATTTAAAAGTAACACCATCATCATCTATTTTTGCTAATTTTTCATGTGTTTCTTCACGAGCATTACTTTCACTTTCTCTTTTACTTATTTCTTCACTCGTTGCAATCTTACTCACACCATGACCGAGCGCGTGACCTAAAGAAAAAACTTGAAAACCCCCCGAATCAGTAAACGTCGGCATTAATTTGTATTCTTCTTTTTGTATTTCCTCTTTCCTCTCAACTCTTTCCTCTTTCCTATTTTTCCAATTCATCATCCTCGCAAAACCCCCATGCTTTTTTACAATCTCATCCCCAGGTTGAAGATATAAATGATAAGTATTAGCGAGTACAGCTTGTGCACCAACACAATCCCTAATCTGCTCAGGTGTTAAAGACTTCACAGTTGCTTTTGTGCCCACAGTAATAAAAGCTGGTGTTTTTATATCACCGTGTGGAGTATGAATAATGCCCGCACGCATAAGAGGTATACCTTCTATTTTTTTAATTATCTCAAAAGAAAATGACATAGATACATACTATCAGCCAAGTACAAATTAGACAAACATTATTAAAACGTATAGTATTGGAGCAATTGTACAACTAACTGGAGTTTTTCATGAATAGATTACCTGACAAGGCCAGGTTCATGGAAGAACTTGGCAATAATAGAAAAGTGAAAGAAGAAGACAAAATAATTCTAAATACAGTCTACGAATTCAGTCTTCTTCATCATTTAAATGCACCCAAAAGAGCAACTGGGGAACATTATTTCTGGCATATATATCGTGCCGTAATGAGAATGCTTGACGTCTTTGAACTTCTTGGAATCTGGGACGTTAGAGTTGTAATAATTTTACTACTTCACGACACGATTGAAGACGCTAGAGATGCAGGTTTTGACCCAGCTCTTGTATTAACAGAAATAGCACGTAAATTTGACGATGAAACAGCCTTCGGAACCATGGCTATAACAAAAAAAGAGAAAGAGCATTCCAAAGATGTTCTAAAAAAACTTATATTGTTATTCTATTGGCGTTCACATGCTGCAAAAGCTTTTGATCGAGAAGATAATCTCTCAACTTTACATGGAATGGAAATACCTTCTCAGCTAAAAAAATTAGCTGAGACTGAAAAATATTTCCCTGCAATTTTCAATCGACTGGAAGCAGAACTTACAATTGCTGTTAAGTATCGCGGTTACGATAAAAACTGGCTAAATCTTACTCCATTGTTACGAATAAGGCAAAAAAAGCTAGTAATAGAAAACCGAGCCCGACTCAAAGCTTTGGGAATTACGTAAGCGCCATTACCTAACCCGTGTGGCGTTTTACTTTTTAAAAAACTAATAAAATCACTTCATCTACTTTTTGTCCACGACATGAATCTGTTGATTCAGCTACGGAATTTTTCTCAGTCGTCGTACTAGATGTACGCCTTCTTTAAAAAATTCCTAGGCTCCTCGTATCTGAAGCAATTTTATTAATCTTAAACTTTCACTGTCTCTGCTATGGTAGATACCAATTCCTTATCAAACATCGTCGGTAATATCATTTCCTTCGTTGGATTTTTCACGTGGCTAGCTAGTGCAAGTGCTGCACGTGTAAACATACTAATATCAAATTGTTTTATATTATTATCAAGCACACCTTTAAATAACCCAGGGAAAATAAGAGAATTGTTTAACTGATTCGGAAAATCACTTCGTCCGGTTGCTATAACTGCCACACCGGCTTCACGTGCGACTTCTGGCATAATTTCAGGTATTGGATTTGCAAGTGCAAAAACAATAGAATCTTTATTCATACTCTGTGCCATTTCTTTTGTAAGAGCTCCTGCTTTTGAAACACCAACAAATACATCAGCACCGACTACAGCATCCATCAAAGTTCCTACTCCACCTTTTAAATTACTTTTTGAAATTAATTCTAATTTTTCTTTTGTTAAATCTTCACGACCTTCATGTATAATTCCTTTACTATCGCAAAATAAAATATTTGAAAATCCATATGAAAGTAAAATACGTGAAATTGCCACGCCAGCCGAACCAACACCATTAACTACAATTTTTATATCTTTTCCTTCACCTCTATTAGTAACTTTTAATGCATTTATAATTCCACCCAAAACAACTGTCGCTGTACCCCATTGATCATCGTGCATTACAGGAATATTTAATTCCGCACGCAACCTTTCTTCAATTTCAAAACATCTAGGTGCTGCAATATCTTCTAAATTAACCGCACCAAAAACTGGAGCCAACTGTTTAACGGCTTTTATAATTTCTTCTGTATTTTGTGTCTCTAAACAAATTGGAAAAGCGTCCACTCCAGCAAAACTTTTTAAAATTGCAGCCTTACCTTCCATGACAGGAATAGCCGCTAGTGCCCCTAAGTTTCCAAGTCCTAAAATAGCTGATCCATCGGAAATAATTGCGACTGTATTCCGTTTCAAAGTATATTCACGTGCAAGTGATGGGTCACGCGCAATTTCTTTACATACTTCAGCAACCCCAGGAGTATAAGCACGGGACAAATCATCTCTGTCATTCATAGGAACTTTTGTATTAAGTTCAATTTTTCCGTGATGTAATTTATGAAGTTCTAAGGCTTCTTTATTGTAATCGTGAGTCATGTTTTTTGATAAATTAAAAATATTATAAGGACATTTTAGATACTCTAGTATATACTAAATCATATGAAAGCAACTATTAAAAAATATCTATCAAGTATAGTCTATGGTGGGTCAGATGGTGCAGTTTCTTACTTTACATTAATGGCTGGAGCTTACGGTGCTGGATTATCAATTAAAATGCTAATAGCAATTGGAGTGTCTAATGTTGTTGCTGATGCATTTTCTATGGCTACAGCAGACTATTTATCAGAAGATTCTAAAATAAATATCACAGAAAAAGAAGAAGAAACAAGTGCTGTTGTAACCTTCATTTCCTTTATACTTATTGGCTTCTTCCCACTAGCTCCTTCTTTATACGCTTATTACACACTACCACCTGATGCTACATTGCCTTTTTCAATGTTTTTAGCTTCCACGATACTTACATTATTTAGTTTCACTTATATTGGATATTTAAGAGGAAAAATTTTAAAAAGAAATTTATCTCATACGATTATACAATCTATAATTATTTGCTCTATTTCTGCAGTAATTGCTTATTATCTAGGAGAATATATAGCAGGGTTAGTTAATTAAGTTTTCTATAGTAAAAAGGGAAAATTATTTTTTAAGTAACGCGTGTTTATTATCATAAATAGCACTGATTGCAAAAGAAATAACCATAATAAGCCCACCTGAGATCTGAATAATAGAAGTGGCTTCAAAGAAAATAAACCAAGCAACTATTCCACCAACAAGTGGCTCAACTACACCATCATACATACTCACCATCATTTCATTACTATGTTTACTAGACCATTGAATCAATGTATACGGTAATGCAGTAAATATAATAATTAGAATAACAAAATGTGACGTTATATCTTTTGGTACAACAAAATCATAACCGCTAAAAAACATATAAATACCAGATAAAACACTCACAGTAAGAAACTGTTGAGCACAAAGAACACTTAAATGCACACCGGACTCCCCTTCATACCTCTCTGACATCAAGAAATAAAATGCCATAAAGAATGCTGACATAAGCAAGAATAAATCACCAAACCCTAAACCATCTAATCCTCCTACCAAGAAATACATTCCAATACCAGCCCCGAGAAGCGCAAGAGTATCAATTAAGGTAACTTTATGTTTATAAATTATATAACCAAGATAAGGAATAAATAACATTCCTAAATTTGAAATAAAAGATGTGTTCGCTGCTGTACTTAAATGAAGTCCATACATTTGAGATATTTCCATAACTGTAATCAAAGAGCCTAACAGAATACCCTCTCTTATTCTATAAAAAATATTTTTCTTTTTATAAACCGAGTAGATAAGAAAAATAATACCGGTAAGAAGAAAATTATAAAAAGTAAATGTTACTGGATCTATAAAATCAAGAATTCCTTTTTGAAATGCAAAGGAAGATCCCCACAAAAATGCTACGAGGACTATTGCTAGTTTTGTTTTATTCATAAAATATATTTAACCTTTTATAAATCGTAGTGTATCACTTAATAGTAATCCATTTTTAAAATCTTCTGCCAAAGATCTTGGCAAAAGCATATTTTCCTCACTTGGTGAAATAAGTTTTATCTCACATATTTCAAAACTGTGAGTTCCTTTAAGATTTAAAATATCAGTATAATCGCCACTATTTGTAACCTCAAAAAAGAATTCGATGTTTTGAGTATTCTCTTGTATCCAATTATTTACATAAAGAAGTCTACCTAAAACTGGTTCAATTCCAAGTTCTTCTTTTATTTCACGTCTCATCGCCTCTTCTATATTTTCACCAAATTCTAAATGACCACCAGGAAGAGCGACGTATGAATCAGTCGGTTTATGTTTAACGACAAGAAGTTTACCTTCAATAAGGATAATCGCTCTTAATCTAATTAAAGTGTTTTTCATATTTTTGAATTATTCCAATACACTATTTATAATAGCCATATTTTCCAAAATTCTTTTTTATCAATTCCTAATTCATTAAGAATGGCTTTAAATACTATTTGGCTCACTTCTTTATTCGCATGTTTTGGAACGGTAATTAAAGAAACTCCTTTCTTATACTGAACATGGCTTCCTTTTATTCTGACAATAATATATCCAAGACTTTTAAGAATTCTATCTAATTGTCTATATGTAGGAATATTAGGCATACAGCGGCAACAGCACAACTGATGTCTCAAAAGATTTTTTTATAGATGTAATCCCCTCCACGTGTAGAAGAACTGCTTCTCTCATTTTTTTTATAACACCTTCATATGTATCTGCTTCTGTAGCACAAACCCCAGGTAAACCAACCGCAACAGCAGAATATCCTTTTTTTTCTTTGATTACTTGTATGGCAACTGTACTTAATTGTTTCATATATACAGAATACCACGAGTTACACAAGTCAACAATAATATTTAAAAACATGTGAAATTACCTATTCGTATTTTAGTAAACGTCAGCCTAGTCAGAAATTAGATGAGATACGCCGTTGATTTTTGAAAAATATTTTAGCTTGTACGTTAAAAACTACGTCAGCCGAGCCAAAATTTGGATGGAATCCGAAGTTGTTTTGCAAAAAAAGTTTGGAGATGTACTGACTTATACATTGAAACACTTTTTTTGTAAAACGACGAGGAGTACGCCAAATAGTGGCTCGGTGTTTCTTACTTACTGTAAAGCTCCATCTTGGAGCGTACAACCTTGGACATCTCCTCTTGCCCCATCTTCCCAAACTTATAAGGTGCAACCTCAAGTGGATTTTCATCCATATATTCTTTTTCACCATCGCGGAAAGCTTTACGAATTTCTGTATTTATGTGAACAATAGCAATTCCGGCATCAATTGCCTTAATTAAATCTTCATCAGTGTTTCCACTCGCTCCATGAAGTACAAGAGGTACATCAACTGCGCGAGAAATATCACTTAATCTATCTATATGAAGTGCTGGCTCTACAGCATTAATTAACATGCCATGAACATTTCCAATAGCTGGTGCGAACATATCAATACCAGTTCTTAAAATAAAATCTTTTGCTTGTTCTTTTGTTGTTAAATTTTCTTCACTTACTCCCTCAGGCAATGATTCATTAAGTGATGATGACTGTCCAATATATCCAAGCTCTGCTTCTACCAAAACTTTTTTTCCAGTTTTTGCTTCATAATTTCTCACGTAATCCACACATTTTTTAACCAAAGCCACATTTTCTTCATATGGTAATTTCGCACCATCTACAATTACACTGTCATATCCAGCTTCTACGACTTCAACTACTTTATTAAAAGAATATGTGTGATCAGCATTTAAAAAAACTGCCACATTATATTCTTCATTTAATTCATCAACAATTTTTCTTATCATATCTACCCCCATATAATTTCTCTCACCTTCACTCGCTCCAATTATCACTGGCTGACCTAATTCTTCTGCGACTTCTACTATCGCACGCGCCTGATCCAGATTTGAAATATTAAAATGAGCGATAGCCTTACCTGCCTGTTTATATTCATGTATCATTTCAAAATAAACTTCTGATTGTGGAACTAATGACTTCATATCAACAAAGTATAGCAGAACTATTAAAAAGCTCCGAGACTACGTACCTAAAATATCTAATTACCTAATTTCTAAGGTCTAATAAAAATGCATTAGTATCTGTATTCTATTAGGTCAATTAGATATTAGGCCTTAGACCTTTTCTTTATAACTTTTTACTAGTTCTGCACAATAAGAAATAACATAGTTGTGATACCATAAGTGTATGGAAAAGTCTTATGACATAATAGCAATTGGAGATACGGTTGTTGATGTATTTATCAAACTTGATGTTGGTCATGTTCAAGAAACAGCAACTGGAGCTGAATTATGTTTACCTTATGGTGCCAAAATCCCATATGTTTCTGCAGTTCCAATCCCAGCTGTTGGGAATAGTGCAAACGCTGCAGTGTCTGCCTCACGACTTGGACTATCAAGTGCTTTAATTACATTTTTAGGAAAAGATGAACATGGGAAGGAATGTCTAGATAGATTAAATGAAGAAAAAGTTAGTACAGAATTTATTACACAAGAAGATGGTAAGCCAACAAATTATCATTATGTACTTTGGTATGGAGATGACCGTACAATATTAATAAAACATGCGGATTTTCTTGAAAAATTACCAGAAAACCTTACTCCACCCCAATGGCTTTATCTTTCTTCTCTTGGTGCTCATACTGAAGAATTTCATGATGAAATTACAGATTATGTAGAAAAAAATCCCGATGTAAAACTTGCCTTTCAGCCAGGGACTTTCCAATTAAAAATTCATGATGAATTAATTGATTTATATAAACGAGTAGCAGTACTTTGTATGAATAAAGAAGAGGCGCAGGAAATTTTAAAAACTCCTGATGAACACGAAATGAAAATGTTGCTTGATGGATTAGAATCTTTTGGACCAAAAACAGTTATCATAACTGATGGCCATAGTGGCGCTTATATGAAATATGAAAATACATATTTCAATATGCCGATATTCCCTGACATTGCCCCTCCACTTGAACGTACTGGCGCTGGGGACGCTTTCTTTTCAACATTCATTTCATATCTTGCAAAAGGATTTGACCCAGCATATGCAATTAGACGTGCTCCAATAAATAGTATGAATGTCGTGCAACATGTCGGTGCTCAAGAAGGACTTTTAACAGAATCTGCGATTGAAGAATTATTAAAAAAAGCTCCGGAGGATTACCAACTAAAAATACTGGAGTAATAAAGCTTTCGTTGACAATTAAAGACCTGAGGAGTAGTATCAAGTCGGTTCTATATTTTGTTTAAAGAACTAAGTTGTAAGTTTTGTTTAAAAGGAGAATTATCGTGAACTTTATTTTTATAGCTTGTCTTGTGTTTCTTGTTCTTTGTTTCTTTGACTTCCTCGTAATAAGGAAACGTAAAGGGAAATTTTTTCCATTTGGCTTCTTTGTTGGTTTTGTATTACCTGGATTTGTGTGTGGAGTAATCCTGGCCGTATTTATGGGTGCACTCGCCGACAAAGAAGATCGTATGGTCTCTTTTACGCCGATTGTGAGCATGAAAAATGTCCAATCGGAAAAAGGGTCATACTTTCTAGCTAGCGGTAATAGCTGGACCGCACCCTATTACGAGTATTACAAAAAAACGGCCTCTGGTTATCAGCTAGACCGCATAAATGCCGATACTGAAGGCATCACCATCACCGAATCAAATACCTTGCCCCCGACACTCAAAGTCTACGAAACTTTCGTGACGAGAGAGTATCGGAATTGGTCTTTCTATCTCAGTGACAAAAAATACCAATTTACTGTCCCTGAAGGGACACTCAAAAAGGGATTTAATTTGAATTAATTCAACAATCCTTGCCCAAACGAAAAGCCCCGCAACGCGGGGCTTTTTTAATGTTTAAATTACACCACTCTCTTAATTTTCTCCACAATATGTTTTGCAGATAATCCATACTCATCATAAAGTTCTTGCATCTTTCCACTCTGACCAAATCTATCCTCAACTCCAATACGAATTACTTTCATTGGATTATGTTCCGCTAAATATTCTGTTACAGCACTTCCTAGTCCACCGTTTGACTGATGTTCTTCTAAAGTCACAACTGCTCTAACCCCGCGAGCAAATCTCAAAAGAAAAGCTGTATCGAGTGGTTTAACTTGTGGCATATTCACAACCGTAACACCAATGCCTTCTTTTTCTAATTCCTTTGCTGCTTTTATCGCTTCATAAATAATAGGCCCACAAGCAACTATTCCGACTGATAATCCAAACTCTCCTTCTTTTCTTTTTGGAACATACATTATATAAGCTTTCTTTGGTGAAAAACTATAATCATCAGGAAGAATGAGTGGGGTATTCTCACGAGTTAAACGTAAATAAGCCGGTGTTTTTGTCGTTGCAATATATTTTGTAATCTCTCTGGCCTCAACTGCATCACAAGGAACATATACTTCCATATTTGGAATCAATCTCATAAGCGCTATATCTTCTAAAGCTTGATGAGTCGCACCATCAGGGCCAACTGATATACCAGCATGTGCTCCAACTATTTTTACGGGTACATTATTATAAGCAATAGTGGTACGAATTTGTTCCCAATTTCTTCCAGGAGAAAACATTGCATAACTCGCCATAAAAGGAATTTTTCCCATTGAGGCTAAACCACTTGCCACTCCTGACATTGCTTGCTCTGTAATTCCCATTTCAAAAAATCGTAAAGGAAATTTATCTTTAAATAAATTCATTTTTACACTATCGGTTAAATCTGCACAGAGCGCAACGACACGTGAGTCTTTTTCTCCAGCAATAACCAAACCATCACCAAATCCTTCACGGGTTGATTTTTCTTCTTCTTTTGGGGTAAATAAAGTTGTGCGTAGCATATATTTTAGGCCTCTCCGTGGGTTATTTTTCCACGTAAAGTCCTTATCTCTTTCAATGCAATTTTTGCCAATTCTTCATCTGGAGTTTTTCCATGCCATCTATAATCTCCCTCGATTGAAGAGATTCCTTTTCCTGGAATAGTGTGAGCAATAATTACCGTTGGTTTATCGAGCGAACTTTTTGCCATTCCAACAGCGTGAACAATATCACGAAAATCATGTCCATTTATTTCAATAGCATGCAAATTAAAACTTTCTATTTTATCTTTCAAAGATTCCAGTGGTAAAACTGTTTCTGTATAACCATCAATCTGAATAGTATTTCTATCGATAATAGTTATGACATTATTTACTTTAAATTTACCGAGATGAAGTAACGATTCCCACACTTGTCCTTCATTCATTTCTCCATCACCCATTAAACAATAAATATATCTCTCTGGTTTATGATTATCTATTCTATCAGCAAGTGCCATACCAATTGCCTGAGATAATCCGCAACCAAGTGGACCAGATGTTACTTCAACACCAGGAAGTGATTCACGGTGTGGATGCCCTTGAAGACGCGAACCAAACCTGCGCAATGTTTTAAGTTCAGATACAGAAAAATATCCAGCATGAGCAAGTGAAGCATATAAAACTGGTGCGATATGACCATTAGATAAAATTACTCTATCTCTTTCTTTCCAAGCTGGATGTTCTGGATTGTGATTAAGTAATCTAAAATATAAACATGTAAAAATATCCGCCATATCAAGTGAACCAGCAGTGTGCCCACTCTTCGCCTCAAGTAACATTTTAATTATACTTTCACGAATATCCTCAGCACGAAGAGTTAGCGCTTGTATTTCTACATCAGTGATTGAATGCATGAGTATAGTATAGCAGAAATACAATTTTCAATTTTCAATTTTCAATTTTCAAAGTGGATACGAAATACCTTAATAAT
>CAILKS010000023.1 GCA_903834855.1 uncultured bacterium
ATGATTGCAAGTTCGGGTGCAACTTTTACAATTTTAGGTCACAGTGAAGTACGGGCACGTGGAGAGGACTTGCATACACTTTCACAAAAAGTAACTCTTTCCTTAAAAGCAAAATTACTCACCGTCCTTTGTGTCGGTGAAAGTGAAAGAGATAAGGAAGGAAATTATTTACATGAACTAGAAAATGATTTAAAGGAAATACTGGTAGATGTTGATCGTTCTTTATTTTCAAATTTAGTAATAGCTTATGAGCCTATTTGGGCAATAGGGGCGCCGCTTCCAGCTACAACAGAAGAGTGTTTCGAGGTTGTGATCTCTCTACGCCGAGCGCTCGCTACATTAGTTGGTATTGAACATGCAAAAAAAGTTTCTATACTTTATGGTGGGGCAGTAACTGATGACACCGCTAAAAGTTTTTTGATTGATGGGGGAGTTGATGGATTATTATTAGGAAGAGCTTCTCAAGAATTAAAAGCGTTCACAACAATTTTAGAATCTTGTTTTAAAAACTAACTCAAATATGATTGATGGTAATAATGGTTGGTCAAAATATACAATAACAGATTTATCAAATATAAAAGGTAAAAGGGTTATTCTTCGTCTTGATTTAAATTTACCATATGATAAAAGTCAGATAACTGATAGAACAAGGCTTGATGCCGTAATTCCCTTTATAAAACAACTATCTTTTGCTGGTGCAAAAATAATTATACTTTCACATTTTGGAGAAAAAGGTGAGAGCATAAAACCAGTTGCTGACTTAGTTGTTAAAAGTTTATCTGGAATAAAATTTATAGAGAGCTTAGATATTGAAACCATAAAAAAAGAAATTGAGAGTATTCCGCTTGGTGATGGGATTATAATTGAAAATACTAGAATGTTTAACGGGGAAAAAGATAATACTCCGTCGTGTGCGCGTGATTTTGCATCTCTCGGTGATATTTTTATAAATGATGCCTTTTCTGCATCACATAGAGAACATGCAAGCATTGTTGGCATAACAAAATATATACTTTCATACCTTGGACCAACTTTTATAAAAGAAATAACAAATTTAAATGCTGCAGCACATCCTGAAAAACCAGCCTTATTAATAATTGGTGGTGCTAAAATTTCTACAAAATTAAATTTAATAAAAAACTATTTAGACCAAGGTGTAAAAGTTTTTGTGGGTGGGGCAATGGTTCATAATATCTTCAAACAAAGAGGGCAAGAGATTGGGGAGAGTTTTTATGATCCAACTTATAATCCACCAGAGTCGATATATAATCATCCACTTCTTATCACCCCAAATGACGTAGTCTTATTAGATAATACAGAAGTTTCTCTAGATAAAATTCCAAAAAATGGCGTGATTGTCGATTGTGGTAAAAAAACATTAAAAAATTTAGATGAGCTCATTAATTCTTCAAAGACAATAATTGTAAATGGGCCACTTGGTTTATATGAAAAAGGTTTTTACTATGGAACAGAACACGTGCTTACAAGTGTTACTGCTTCAATAGATGCAAAAACTTACATAGGAGGGGGAGATACTATTTTAGTTGCTGAAAAATTAAATATTTTGAAAAAATTTAGTTTTGTCTCCTTAGGTGGTGGAGCAATGCTTGATTTTCTAGCAAATGGTACACTCCCTGGTATCGATGCTGTCACAAAACCAAAGTAAAACTGTTATATATAGTGTGGAGGAGGTAAAATTACTAAAAAAGCTGATTCTTTCGGCCCAAAATGGAGATCGCGCAGCTTTTGAGGTTATATACCAAAGGCTTTTTTCGCCGCTCTATAGATACACATTTTCTAAATGTAGAGATATAGAACTGACGAATGATATTTGCCAGCAGACATTTCTTAATTTTTATAAGGCTTTGCCTTCTTATGAACCAGAGAAATCTCCACTTGCTTATCTTTTTACGATAGCAAAAAGACTGCTAATAAATCATAGTGAGAAAAAATCTCCAATTTCTTTTGATGAAAAACTCTTTGAGATAACAGAAGACGAAAGTATTGATATAGTAAACGAGGCACATATACGCAAGCTTGCAGAATCAATAAATGATTATCTACCACATTTAACAAATGATGAGGCGGACGTCATTCGTTTATATTTTTATGGAGAATTTAGTTACAAAGAAGTAGGGGAGATAACAGAGAAAGAAGAAGTTTATGTTCGAAAAATAAAAGAAAGGGCCTTGAAAAAGCTTCGCATCTTAACTAAACACTTAAATGAAGGAAATTAATACAAACAAAATAGACGTCTCCGTTGAGGGTGCTTTAAACATGTATAAGGAGACCGTATCACCAAGTAAAGCTACTCTTATAAAGATTCTTAATCAAATACCAGAGAAAGAAATAATACTTAAAGAAAAGCAGGTGATACGATCCCCATATATATGGTTAGGCTTAACTCAACTAGTTGCTGTTTGTTCTATTTTATTTGTTTTATTCCCAACAATTTCTGAAATGTATCTCTATAGAAATGATCCGTTCTATTCTATAGATAAGCAAGTAGAAAAATTTGAGAACAAAATAGATAATGAGGATATGGCTCAAATAACAATGGATTACAACAACTTATAAATAATTTACGCCAAGATGATTAAACATCAGGCAAAATAATATGAAAAAATATTTTATACCAACAATTATATTAGGGGCGATATTGTTTCCAGCTTTTACAAGTGCTGAAAGTACGACAACTCCCCCTGTAATAGTTACAACTTCAACAATACCAACATCTGCACAAATTTTTACAGCTTGCCAACAAGCCTCGATAGAAAATCGTGACACCTCTATCTCATCTGCACGAAATACATACAACGCTGCAATGGCTACAGCATTAACAACAAGAAAAGATGCTGAGAAATCTGCTGTCGCTTTGACAGATGAGGTTGCGAAAAAAACTGCAATTAATAATGCTTCCATGGCTTACAAGATCGCAGTCAAAGCAGCACAAGAAATTTTAACTAAAGCAAGGAAAGAAACTTTAACAAATTTTGAAAAAGATACTCTAGGTTGTCGTCAATATAAAAAAGACAATAAAAAAGTAGAAGTCGAAAAAAAGATAGCAGAAAAGAAAGAGATAAATAATGAAAAGAAAAATGAAATAAAAGCTCTTCAGGTTGAAGAAAAAGTAGCTATCGAAGCAAAAAAGGCTGAAATAAAAACTCTAAGAGAAAGCTTTAAAGAAAAGATGAATACCCTTCGTTCATTCTTCAGTAGAAAATCAGATAATTAAATAGCTAGCTATTAAAAATACAGGGGGCGCCTTCGGCGCCCCCTGTATTTTTATATTTCAATCTCAAGCACTATCGGGCAATGATCACTTCACATTACGTCATTTAATATTTCTGCTTTTTTAATTTTCTTTTCTAAACTTTTTGAAGTAAAAATATAATCAATACGCCAGCCAATATTTCTTTCACGCGCTCTTGTTTTCATGTCCCACCAGGTGTATTTTATTTTATCTCCATGAACAAATCGGAAAGTGTCCACGAATGCACCAACATATTTTGCAAGTAATGTGCGTTCTTCTACGGTACAACCAAGATGTCCTGCATTTTCTTTTGGACGAGCAAGGTCGATGTCAGCAACTGTTGCATTCACATCTCCCATAAAAATAACTGGTTTCTTTTTTTCTAAACTTTTGGCACGTTTCAAAAATTGTGCATAATAATCTAATTTATACAAAAAATGATCGTCTGACTTTCCACCATTTGGCCAATAGCAATTCATTAAAATAAAATCTTTGAAATAAAGAGTAAGAAGTCGCCCTTCCATATCCATATGATCCGTCCCTAATCCATATTCAATTTTTTCAGGCATTTCTTTTGTGTATACAGCAACACCTGAGTAACCTTTCCTTATTTTTGAACTATCAAAATATGAAAAATATCCTTTTGGATTAAGTACTTTTTCAGGTAATTGATCAGGTGTTGCTTTAGTTTCTTGTATACAAATAATATCAGCTTTTAATTTAAGTAAATCATCAAAAGCACCTTTTTTATACACCGCCCGTATTCCATTTACATTAAAAGAAATTAACTTCATAAAAATAGTATAACAAAAAAGAAAACAAAAAGGCCAAGCGCATAGCGCTCGGCTTTTTTGACACGACCATACATGATCGCATCTGTTTATTGTCCTAAAGACATGACTTCTGGTGTTTGAGAATGCCCAACAACAGTCGCCTTATCACCTGTTGATTTCTTCTTCCGGCCAATTGCCATATAAGGGTGGCTATGGACTGGTGAGACATGATGTTTCTCACTAGTTGGGCAGAGACTGAAATCGCCCATGAGAAGCTGTAACACTGTCGGAAAACGGCTGACAGTAGATACGTGATGAAAACGAGACATAAAAATCCTCTTAGGGGTGTACAAAGTCTCTACTCTAACATAAATTTATAAAAAGTAAAATCTTAATTCTTATCTCTCTTAGAAAGGCTTTTTCAATGAATGACCGGATAA
>CAILKS010000024.1 GCA_903834855.1 uncultured bacterium
GCTCAGGTGTAATCTTTTTATCCATATAATTAAGATATTCGGTTAATAATTTCTAGCATCTCCAGTTTCTTTGCTTTAGAAGTTTCGTCATCAAGGTGTGACGGTGCATAAAGCGGAATTACTTGTTCTTTCCATTTTGAGATATCGTCTTCTGTAAACCACGCCATGTTGTTACAGCGTGGACATTGAAACACTGTACGAGTTTTACCCATTCTGACTGCTTGCATAAGTACATCGATGTACTGCGTTCCGATGGTGGAAGAGGTTACTTTTCTGTCTGTTACCAAGTCTTTAAATTCCTGAGAATAAACACAAGGAAAAGAAATGTTGATGTTATCTGTAACGCCAGTAGAAAGCCACATGTTTCCATGATCAAGATTCAGATTGTAAGCTTGAAAGCGTACAGTTGGGGCATAGTTAAGAATACTGACTAACTCATTTTCCTTGTCGTCTTCATTTGGAAATGGAAAACGAAACTTGGTAACGTCATCGGTTAGATAATCTTTAAATGGTATATTATCGTCATCTTTCTCACCTTGTTCTGCTAGTTTTTTAGCAGTGTTTAGACGTAGATAATACATCATCTCGCATGTTCCTATCTTGCTGTTTTTATAGTACTGTCCCATATAGTTATTGTTAGTGAATAGCTGTGGTATATTTACCATTAGCTTTTTCACGTCTTATTTTATTAATGATAATAGTTGAAACACTCTTGTTAGAGCTGGTTATAATTTCTTTTATTGATTGCACGTTAGTTACTATTGGTTTGCTCGGCTTGTACCGTTATACGAAGCCAAAGAAGGTGTGAGCATTTAAATAATTAATACCTACTTTACCTAAAACAGAAGTAGGGGAACAATGTAATGAACAGATAGGTGTAAGACCACTGTAACTATTAACAAAAGTCACCAAGCATCCTGTGAAGGCAACTAGAACGATTGTATGGGCTTATTTGGGGTTAGGGGAGTGCTTGTTTTCATTTTAAGGGGTAAAGCGGGTCCCTTAATTGAAGGTACTTATCTGGACCGGCGAGGGGTACAGGACTTTTGCTTTTATTCCCAAAATCCATTTCAATGGACCAAAAAATATTTTTTCAGATTTTAAAAGTCGACCAGTAAGGACTTTGTTACTATGTGTTATATGAACAACATCACGTACTTTGTAGAAGAATGCACTACTATTACCCCCAAAGAAGTAATAAGTATTGCAACACCTACTATTGGAAAGAAATATAGAACAGATATAGATTGCTGGTTTGAGAATGAAGACAGGAATATCGTATCTGTGAGTGTTAATGGTAAAGAGCCTCAAATGATAACTCTTGAGTTTATAGAGATACATTATGGTCAAATGGTTTACTTCAATTGTGGGAAGTGCAGTTCGAGATCAGCAAAGCTTTACTTACCTCCACAGGGAATAGAATTTCAATGTAGAGAGTGTGGCAAGTTGAAGTACCGCCTTTCTGCTATCAATTCTAAATCAATTGCTGGAATGGCAATATATCGTGCTGTAAAAATAAATATGATTATGGATGCCAGAGCTACTATGAATAGAATTATATACAGAGGGCAGTACACACATCGCTACAATCGTTTCTTAAAAAAATGCAAATCAGTAGGTCTTCATGAAGTGGTGACTAATGCTCAAAGACTTCTAAAAACAATTAGAATCTAAGATATTCTTACAAACACAAGATATTACCTTCACTGAATTTACGGTACATACGATGTTATTTTGATGTCGAAGCTCTACTTCCAGAGGCAAAATACATAATTCAGCCGGAGTTTTTTAATTCTGTAGATATTCTGGCTACTGCCGGTAGTAACACACAACAGTAACTAGGCGGAGACTGTATGTTTAAAATTATAAAGGTGTAGAATAAGGGGCATGAAAAAAATCAAACCAGAAATGAAGGTTGAGTTTATATGGTCAGATGAACCATGGGAAGAAACTGAAAAACGTTTGAACAAGATGTATGATATTCTCTTTGCCGAAGTAGAAAAAAGTTTAGCTCTTAAAAAGAAGAAGGAATAGATAAATATATAGTGTTCGACAGGGTGGGGTAACTATATTTTCTCAGCCCACATTCTAAGATTAGGAATGTATGGAATGAATTCACTCTTCATCAATTCAGTTCTAACATTATCGATTACTGCGCACTGAATATAAAATACCCAAGTTAATACTTGGGTATTTTATATTCAGCTCTGCCACAGAAGAAAACAAATTGCTTTGTTTTCGACTGGATTTGAATACGGGGTCGCGAAATCATCTGCGACGAAGGAGCTGATTTTGTGACCTAATCCAGCCCGGCGCACAAAAACAATAAAGCCAACAGTTTATAAAGTACATAGTATTTATTTTGTATTTACTATAAACTAGTAACTATAAACTAAAAACTATCTTTCTCATGTCTACAATTTTCACAAAAATCATTGCTGGTGAATTACCTTCTTATAAAATTTATGAAGACGAATTTGTTCTTGCTATTTTAGATATTAATCCAATTCAAAAAGGGCATTCTCTTGTCATTCCAAAAGTAGAAGTAAACGATCTTTTTTCATTAGATGAAAAAATGTATGATCATGTTATGCACCGCGTACGATATGTATCACAGCTTTTAAAAGCTAAATTTGACTGTGCACGAGTTTGTATATTGGTAGAAGGGTATAATATTCCTCACGCTCACGTGCACTTAGTTCCAACTAATTCACCGGCTGACTTTGAAAAGAAGCTAGCCTATGTTGCTTCAAAAGAAGAATTAGAAGAGGTTCATAAATTATTAACTTGTTCATAAAAATGAATTACGTAATTATACGAACCATAGCAATACTGATCGCAAGTTATGTCACCCACGTTGGTGTACCTATTGTTTTTTCTTTACAAACTGGTTGGATCGCATTACTTGTGGCACTTTTACTTGCTGTAATAAATCATACAATTAAACCAATAATTGATATTGTGACAATGCCAATCAATTTTTTTACTCTTGGATTTTTCTCTCTTGTAATTAATGGTTTAATAATTCTTTTAGCTAGTTATACAGTCTCTGGTTTTATTATCCCATCATTTTTAATGGCTGTTTATTTTTCTATAGTATTGTCTATCTTAAACTGGGTTTTGCATATTTTTGAATAAGTATATATAATAAAATAGCCTCGAAAGAGGGCGTTATTGTAATCAACAAACCAAGCACGCGCAAAAGACGGAATCGTGAAAATGTTCTTTTGTTTACATTCGCAAGAAGATTGTAATCGTACCCATTTCTGTGTTGTTTCTCTGTAGTTTAGTTATCTTCTTGAGAAGTTTCTAACCCGAAAGGGGCAACGCCGTGGCATGAGTCACGGCGTTTCGTATTTATAAATCTGATTATAATAGCTATATAAAATAGAAATTGAATTATTTTTTTATATTGATTTCTTCTTCGGTCATTTCCTCAACATCTTCTTGAATCTCATCAACATCCTTTTGAATCTCATCAACATCTTTCTGAATTTCTTCAATATCTTCTTGTATTTCTTCGTGAGCTTCTTGAATCTCCTCTACATCCTCTGCAATGTCTTCGACATCCTCAGCAATATCTTCCACATCTTCTTGGATTTCATCAATATCTTTTTCAACAGCAGCCAAAGCTTTTGCTTGATGGTTCACAGATAATTGAATAAAAATAGAAAGATAAATTGCTTCTAACGAAAGAAGTGTTGTTAATACAAGTAATACAAATTCAATTTTTATACCAAAAAGTACAAGCCCAAATGATGTGATAAATATAATAGTATGAATTATCAAAGACCAAACAGATCCCACACCGTGAGTTATGCCAATAGCTATATTTTCGAGCTTTTCCAACGATTCTTTCTTCATTGTTTCCACTATAACATGAAAGTGATAGTATATGAGCATGGTAGTAATAATTGTCGCACTCTCAGGAATCTTTTTCTTGTCTGCCGTTATAGGAGGGATATATTTTATTTATTCGTTAATTAATCCAAAAAATAATATGAATGGAGATACAAAGGCAAAAGCATTAGATGTTTTTATTTATTTAGGTATTGGTATTTCTTTGGTTGTGAGTGTTTATAATTTACTTCAAATTTTATTTACTGCTATTGATAGAAAGTTTGTTGACGTTCTTAATTCTTCTTATATTGATGTCTATAATAGTGACGTAAGAATGGCTGTAGCATTACTTGTGGTTATGTATCCACTTTATGTTCTTCTTTCTTGGTATGTGGCAAAAGACATTGCAAAGTTTTTATATAAGAGAGATTTAACAATTCGTAAGATAATGATATACATAACAATCTTCGTGACTGTTTGTAGTCTTATTGGAACACTTGTTTCTATTATTTACACTTATTTAGGAGGAGAGCTTTCTGTAAGATTCGCATATAAAGCTTTATCTGTATTTGTAGTTTCCCTTGGAGTATTCGGCTATTACTTTTATTCTGTGAAGCGTGATTACTCCATAAAGACTTTTGTTCCAGTGATTTCAACTACTGTTGCAACCATCATTGTATTTGCTTCTCTTTTTTGGAGTATAAGTATAGTTGGAACACCAGCTGAAATGCGGGCTAAAAGATTAGACAGTACAAGACTTTCAAATATTTCTTCTCTCCAACAGCAAGTACTTTCTATTTTTCAAAATACTGATAAATTACCAGTGACACTGGATGAATTAAATGACGTATTTCAGGGGTATGCTGTTCCTGTAGATCCTGTGACAAAAGAATCATATGGTTACAAAGTTGTAGAACAGCCTGTTATGAAGTTTAATTACACAACTAATAAAAAAGAAATGGCAACAAATGCAGTTTTTGAATTGTGTGCCACTTTTGAAACTGTAAGAAATGTAAATAGTAATGGATATGGAATTAAGAATGCTCCTATT
Organism: uncultured bacterium; assembly: GCA_903834855.1. GTDB lineage: Bacteria > Patescibacteriota > Minisyncoccia > Phycocordibacterales > UBA5272 > UBA11704. The sequence goes on from CAILKS010000024.1 coordinate 4,892, forward strand.
ATGCCAGGATTTACATCATCTGATATTTCTTATTCTGTATCAAATTATTATTATGAGGGTGATCAAACACCATTTTGGAATCATGAAGCAAGGGAGACTTGTTTTAAACGTATTATATCTCCAGACATGTACTACGGGAAGTAATTCATAGCAATTAGCAGTTAGTAAAAAGCAATAAGGAAAATACAAATAACAAGTGGGCGACCAAAGGTCGCCCACTTGTTATTTCCCTAATTACTAATTACTTACTGCTGTTTGCTGGGTCTTCTGCTTGTGTTAGTATTAAGGATACTATGAATCCATACGACCATATCAAGACGGAAAATTATTGGCAAAAAAAGTGGGAAGAAGATTTTACCTATAGAACAGATACCCATAGTTCTAAACCAACTTTTTTTGGTCTTATAGAATTTCCATACCCGTCAGGTGCTGGATTACACGTTGGACACGTTCGTAGTTATACAGGAATGGACGTTATCGTCCGCAAACGTCGTATGGAGGGTTTTGAGACGCTTTTCCCGATAGGGTGGGACGCTTTTGGTCTCCCAGCAGAGAATTATGCTATTAAAACTGGTATACATCCAAGTATTACAACTCGCGAAAATATAAATACATTTCGTGAACAATTAAAGGCTTGTGGATTTTCTTTTGATTGGGATCGCGAAGTTGATACAACTGACCCTCAATATTATAAATGGACACAATGGATTTTTTTAAAATTATATGAGAATGGTTTATCATATAAAAAAGAGATGCCGGTTAATTGGTGTCCAAAAGATAAATGTGTTTTAGCTAATGAAGAAGTGGTGGATGGAAAATGTGAACGTTGTGGGGCACCTGCTGAGAAAAGAAATAAAGAGCAGTGGATGCTCGCAATTACAAAATATGCAGAGAGATTGGATAAAGATTTGGACGACACAACTTTCTTAGAGAGAATAAAAATTCAACAACGTAATTGGATTGGAATGTCTAGTGGCAGTGAAATTGATTTTAAAATAAATAATACAGATTTATCTTTCACTGTTTATACAACTCGAGCTGATACTCTTTTTGGTTGTACATATTGTGTACTTGCGCCAGAACATAATCTCGTAAAGCAATTATTAGCAAATGGTCAAATTAAAAATAAAGAAGAAGTGGAAAAGTATATAGCGGAGGCTATACAGAAAATAGATATGGATCGTTCTGCAGAAGGAAAAGAAAAGACGGGCGTATTACTTGAAGGAATTACTGCAATTAACCCAGCAAATAAAAAAGAAGTTCCTATTTTTATTGCGGACTATGTATTAGCAACTTATGGAACAGGTGCAATTATGGCAGTCCCAGCGCATGATGCGCGTGATTACGAATTTGCAAAAAAGTATGGAGTTGAAATAAAACAAGTAATAAAAGAAATTGATAAAGTTGATACAGAAAATTTTGAATTGTATTGTGATGATGGAATATTAATTAATTCAGAAAGTTTTGATGGTCAAAAAAGTGAAGAAGCTCGTACAAAAATCACAGAAGCAGTAAATGGAAAGCTTGTTAAGAAATCAAAACTTCGTGATTGGGTTTTCGCTCGTCAGAGATATTGGGGTGAGCCGATTCCACTTGTTTATGATAAAGAAGGAAAAATGTATCCAGTGGCAATGAGTGAACTACCTGTCACTCTTCCACAAGTTGAAAAATATGAGCCAACAGATAATGGTGAGTCTCCACTTTCCCATGTCACTGATTGGGTAAGTGTAAAAGGTAAATTAGATGTTGCTGGATATTTCCATACAGATGAAACAGGTGAAGAATTTCGTCGAGAAACAGACACCATGCCTCAATGGGCAGGTTCATCGTGGTATTTTATGAGATATATTGATCCAAGAAATGATACATCCCTTGGTGAAAAAGAAATGCTTATGAAGTGGTTACCGGTAACTTGGTATAACGGAGGAATGGAACACACTACACTTCACTTACTCTATTCTCGTTTTTGGTATAAGTTTTTATTTGATATTGGACTTACTCCAACAAGTGAGCCGTATATGAAGCGTACCTCACAAGGAATGATTTTAGGAAATGGTGGAGTGAAAATGAGTAAGTCTATTGGAAATGTAATTAATCCAGACGTTATTGTTAAAAAGTTCGGAGCAGATACACTTCGTATGTATGAGATGTTTATCGGGCCTTTTGATCAGGCTGTTGCATGGGATGATAAATCAGTTATTGGTATTCGTCGTTTCGTAGATCGTCTATATACATTAAAAAATAAAGTTTCAGAATCTGAAAATAGTTTATCTATTATTCATAAGACAATTAAAAAAGTGGGAGAAGATATTGATACGATGGCATTTAATACTGCAATATCAACTTTAATGATTTGTCTTAATGAATTTGAGAAAGAAAAATCTGTTCCATTAAATGATTTCAAAGCTTTCCTTAAATTAATAGCTCCGTTTGCACCATTTATAACAGAAGAACTTTGGAAAGAATTAGGGGGAATTTCCTCAATTCATAAAGAATCTTGGCCAGAATTTAATGAATCAAAATTGATTGATAATAATGTAACTTATGTTTTACAGGTAAATGGAAAACTTCGTGGAGAAGTCACTCTTTCTAGAGATACAAGTAAGGAAGATGTATTAAGTGCTGTAAAGTCCTTAGATGGTTACCTAAAATACGTAGGGGAATTGGTGCCAAAACAACAGATCTTCATTCCTGGAAAACTCGTTAATATCGTAATTTGACGTTTTTGACAAGTTATAGTAGAATAGACATTATAAACATATGGTAGGAATAACATTTAAACCAAAAGCTGTCTCAAAAAAGCTTTTAACAACTCTTAACCCACGAACCAGAGAGATCGTGATTAATCGTTATGGCCTAGAAAAAGGCGAGCGAATGACACTTGAATCCATTGGAAAGACTTACGATATCACTCGTGAGCGTGTTCGCCAAATTGAAAACTTTGCATTAGCTACAATCAAGAAGTCAAAAGACTATAAAGAGCATGCTTTCGTTTTTGAAGAGTTAAAAGCTATTCTTAAAGAATTAGGTACTGTAGTTAGCGAGGATCATTTAATGCGTACTATATCAAAAGATCCAGTTATTCAGAATCATATTAATCTATACTTGGCTCTTAGTGAGGATTTCAAAAAACATAAAGAGGATGATCATTATCAGGCACATTTTACAACAAATGATCAAGTTGCAGAGCATGTTCGTAGTGCTTTAGGTAAACTCTATGAGTCAATCAGTGAAGAGGATTTAGTAAAGGAAGAAGAAATTTTTGAAAGATTTAATAGTCACCTAAATGAGGTGGTTGGAGAATATAAAGACAATAAAGACATAATCAATAGATATTTAGCACTTTCAAAAGTTATAGGTAAGAATCAACTTTCTGAATGGGGTCGCACATCATCTCCACATATTCGTGCTCGTGGTATAAAGGATTATGCATATTTAATTATGCGTAAAGCAGGACGTCCAATGCACTTTAAAGAAGTTGCTGCTGAAATAAATAAAACTTTTGGAAAGAAAGCCCATGTTGCAACATGTCACAATGAACTTATTAAAGATGCTCGTTTTGTTCTAGTCGGACGCGGAATGTACGGATTAAAAGATTGGGGTCACACAGGAGGCGTTGTTCGTGATGTTATTACTGAAGTTTTAAAGGAGGCAGGACGCGCACTTTCAAAAGATGAAATAATTAAGCGTGTACTTGCAAAACGTATTGTTAAGCCAAATACAGTACTTGTTAATCTCCAGAATGTAAAATATTTTAAGAAAGTAGCCGGGGAATATAATTTGGCATAAATAGTTCCAAGTTTCAAGTTTTTAGTTTCCAGAAAATAGCAACCACTTCGTGGTTGCTATTTTTATTATTCACTTGAAACTTGGAACTGGGAACTGGAAACTATCTCGTGCTATACTTTTATTATGCAGTTTTTGATTGATATCATGCTTCTTCTTGTTTATGCATTTATAACACTTTTGGTATTTGCCTGGGTGTGGAGATTTTGGCTTTTGTATGCCAATCAAAAACATCAGTCTAAAATTGATTGGATAATGCTTGAGATTAAGCTACCTCGAGAGATATTTAAATCTCCACTTGCAATGGAAAATGTACTTACATCTTTAATGCATTCAAGTGGTATTCCTGTTTGGTGGAAGAGAAAGATTTTAGGAAATCTACCTATTTTTTCTTCCCTTGAAATAGCTTCAATTGAGGGAACTATACATTTTTATTTTCGTGTACAGCGTAGATTTAGAAATCTAGTAGAATCAAATCTTTACGCCCAATATCCAGGAATTGAAATAGTAGAAGCAGAAGACTATACCAAACTTATTCATTATCACCATCTTTCAGAAGATGTAGAGACATGGAGTATGTATTATCCTCTTGGGAAAAAATTTAATCCAACAAATCCTGAAACTGGTCAACCTTTTGATGATCCAAAAAAGCCTGGTAAAAAATATCAAATGAACGCTGATTATTTACCCATTAAAACTTATGTTGATTTTGGACTTGATCGTGATCCAAAAGAAGAATTCAAAGTTGATCCAATGGTGCCATTACTTGAATTCATGGGTAGTATTGGTAAAGGTGAACATATCTGGTATCAAGTTCTTGTTCAAGATGAGAGTAATTTTAATGGTGAAAAAGCTCCGAAAATGTATGTTAATGAAATCACACACGAACATCTATCATTGGTGGATTTAGCTAATGAAAGAAAAAAACAGATACGTAAAATAAAGAAAGTAAAGAAAGGAGATTATGTATACGATGAAAATGGTATTCCAAGAGAAACTACTGTTCCTAAGAAAGATGGTACTGGGTCTGAAGTAAAAGCTATGATGTATGTTGATGAACGTGAGATACAAGAAAAGAAAGAGTCACAATTAACTATTGATGAGAAGGATGAAATAGAGAAAATTAATTTAAAACTTTCTAAACCTATAGTACGTGTAATTGTACGTATTATTTACACTGCTAAAAAAGAAGTATTTAATCCATCTTATATTTCAAATACTTTTAATGTAATGAAAAATTATAATGGGGCTGGGGCTGATAGAAATAATTTCAGTATATCTCCTTGTGATAATTATGATTTCCCTTGGGAAAATTGGTTAAATAGAAGAACTCCCTGGAGAAAGGAAGAGAGATTTGAAGAATATGTTGAACGAGAAGGTTTTCATATTCATGTAAAATCACGCGAGAGTCTTGATAAGTGGGAAGATAGAGCTTTTTGGTATTTCCCAATGAAGACAAGAAAGATGTGGCGCATGATGTATGAAGGATTTTTACATCCGTTTGAACACCCAACTTCAGAGGAAATTATTTGTCTTAATTTGGAAGAATTAGCAACTATTTTCCATTTCCCTGGTCAAACAGCTTCTGTTCCTACGCTTCCACGCATTGATAGTGCTAAGAGTGTTGCCCCAACTAATCTTCCTCAGTAATGAATTTAAAAGATACAAAATTATCATCCATTGTCTTTGGAATAATAGGTTTTATTTTTATTATTATTTTATTTACACTTTGGTCAAGTAGAACTATTCCAAGTACTTTTCCGGTAGGGACAAATTTTGTTGTAGAAGAAGGAGAGAGTCTGCGGAGTATAAGCAGTAGATTACAAAATGAAAATTATATAAAGTCCGCACTTTTGTTTCGTGCTTGGATTTCTTTTTTGGGACGTGACAGACATATACAATTAGGAGTTTATTCATTTGATAAACCATTAGTCTTAGGAGCTGTGATAAAAAAACTTGTTTCTGGAAATCCTGACGCACCACTTATTAGTATTACTATTCCAGAAGGCAGTACCTATGTAGAAATTGCGGATTTAATTAAAAAAGAATTACCAAATTTTTCTATAGAAGTTTTTAATAAAAAAGTTTTAGAAAAAAACGCAAATGGAAAACTTTTTCCATCAACTTATTATTTACTCCCATCAACCAAAGAAGAAAGAATTATAGATATAATGACTGAGACATTTAATAAAAAATATAAAGATTCTTTTTCTAATTCAAAAATTGACGCCCCACTTAAAAATAAAGAAGAGATAATTGTTTTGGCTTCAATTTTAGAAGGAGAAGCAAAAACTTTTGTTGATATGAAAATGGTTGCAGGGATTCTCTTAAAAAGATTATCTCTGAATATGTCACTTCAAGTTGATGCTGCTAAAGAAACTTATAAAACAAAAGGATTGCCGGTTGAACCAATTAATAATCCAGGAACTGTAGCAATAGGGGCAGTATTAACTCCTACTTCTTCTAATTATCTTTATTATATAACAGGCAATGATGGTATAATGCATTATTCAAAAACGTTTGAAGAACATAAGAAAAATATACAGAAATATTTGAAATAGATTACAGAAAACAGATATCAGAAAAAAGAAATTAAATTTTCTACAACCTAAAAACTATAAACTAAAACCTACCCCAACCTACCCCTATGAAATCCCACAACCTCGCTTTTATTGATACAGAAACCACAGGAACAGATGCTAATAAGCATGAAATTATAGAATTGGCTTGTATAATTGTTAGTCAGACAGAAAGACCAGGAAGGGGGCCTAAAATTGAAATACTTGAGGAATGTGAATGGAAAATTAAGCCAC
>CAILKS010000025.1 GCA_903834855.1 uncultured bacterium
CCCTTCGGGACCGCGCTTTAGAATTGTATTTTTCTTATTGTATTTTCTGTAATCTGCTTTCTGTCGACTGTTATCTATTATAGACTTCCATCGCTTTCTGATACCCATCACTTGCTATCATTTTTATTGCACCCAAAACATTTGTTGAAATAACTTTCATAGCAATAATTTCTTCTTCTGACATTCTTCCTAAGACATATTTAGCCACATCTTCACCTGTCGGGGTATTAACTGTTCCATCTTCGTTTATTTTAGCTATACCAATACGTATACGTATAAAATCTTTTGTACCAAGTGATTCTATAATACTTTTCACACCATTATGCCCACCATCTCCCCTATCATAAGAAATGCGGATACTTCCAACTGGCAAATCTTTATCATCATAAACCACAATTAATTCTCTGCCTTCATGATATTTTAAATATTCTGAAACAGCTTTACCGCTTTCATTCATAAAAGTCGTCGGCATAAAAACTTCACACATTGAAATATTTTTTATATCTTCTGTTATATGTGAAAGTACAACACGCCCAGCATTATGGCGTGTGTTCTCGTATTCTTTACCAGGATTGCCTAGTGGCACAATCGTAAATATCATGAATATAGTGTACCACAGAGAATTATATGTCTTATTGGGGTATATTTCGAGATTAAGCCACTAATTTTCAATTTTACAATTATCAATTTTCAAAAATAAATACAATAAGAATGCCCTGCATCTGTTTGAAAATTGATAATTGATAATTGATAATTATTTTATGTTGCATAACATAAAATCTCTCTATATACTGACCACATAATGATGAATTCTTTACTGCAGTCCATACTCGATTCATTCACAGATGTAACACAGAATTCTTTTTCTATAGTTATATTTCTTTTGCTGGGACTTTTTATCTTAGCACTTATTCTTGCTATATTTTTTCCATTTTGGCATAAGTTACTAATTCGTTTAAAACTTTTAACAGAAGATGAAAAACCATCCTCGATGCTTCTGTGGTTTGTTGCAGTAATAATTATTGTAAAATTAATTCAAGCATTTATTGTTCAACCATTTATAGTTGATGGTGGTTCAATGCTTCCAACTTTTCATAATAAAGAATTCCTTTTGGTAGATAAACTTTCATATTTAATTGGAAAACCAGCTCGTGGAGACGTCATGATTTTCAAATTTTATGAAGGTACAGCTAATCAATACACAGGAAAATATTTAATTAAACGTGTTATAGGATTACCTGGAGATAGACTAGTCATTAAAAATGCTGTTACAACTATTTATAACGCACAAAATCCAAATGGTTTTATCTTAGATGAGTCTTATATAACCTTAAAAGACCCACTTAAGGAAACAGATATAACTTTGGATTCTACTCATTATTTCATGATGGGGGACAATAGAGCCCAAAGTTATGACAGTCGTTCATGGGGGGCGCTTGATGAAAAAGATATAAGAGGACAAGTGCTGTTAAGGGTGTTACCATTCTCACTTTTCTCTTATGAGCCTGGGCAGCATATCTATAAACAATAAATTTATGAATAACGAAGACACAAAAAAAGAAATAGTTAAAAAAGAAGTACCTACATCACTAAAAGGAATGGATGATCTTTTCGACGAACAATATTATGCCTTCCAAGGAATTTTTGAAAAAGCTCAAGAGGTTGCTGTTTATTATGGATTTAAACCAATAGAAACTCCCCTACTTGAACAAGAAGAGGTTTTCGTTTCAGCCATAGGTGAAGGAACAGATATCATAGACAAAGAAATGTATACCTTTAAGACAAAAGGTGGTGAAAGACTAGCTGTTCGTCCAGAATATACAGCGGCTGTTATGCGTGCATATTTGGAACATGGCATGATGAATATGCCACAACCTATAATGCTATATTCATATGGTGCTACTTTTAGACATGACAAACCTCAACGTGGACGATGGAGACAGTTCAGACAATTTAATTTAGAAATATTAGGAACAACAAAATCAATTGCTGATGCACTTATTATTCGTACTTTAATGACAATTCTTGAAGAGTACGGGTTTAAAGATTTAATAATTGATATTAATTCAATGGGAGATAAAGAAACTCGCCCACTATTTATTAAAGATTTAGTTAATTATTATAAAAAACATTTAGATATTTTATGTAAGGATTGTAACGATCGCATAAAAAATAATCCGCTTCGTTTACTTGACTGCAAACAACCACAATGTCAGCCGTTAAAAGAAAATGCACCGTCATCAATTTCTTTCCTTTCAAATGATGCTAGAAAACATTTCAAAGAAGTTCTTCAATATTTGGAAGAAATGGGAATACCTTATCGTGTAAATAATTCTCTTGTTCGTGGACAAAGCTATTATACTCGTACTGTTTTTGAAGTTATAAAAGTAGATGTCGGTGAAGATGGAAAAGAAAAAGAAATTACAATCACAGGTGGTGGCAGATATGATAATTTAGCAAAAATGATGGGTAGTAAAAAAGATGTACCATCAGTTGGAACAGGTCTTAGTATGGAACGCATAATGATGTTTGAAGAATGTAAAAAGATTGCACCAAGAATTATGAAAGCTCCAAAAGTATATTTTATACAACTTGGGTTTGAGGCAAAACTAAAAAGTTTATGTATTATGGAAGTATTACGTAAAGCACATATTCCTGTACATCAATCTGTCGCCAGAGAAACTTTAGGTGCGCAATTATCATTAGCAGAAAAAATGAAAATTCCATACTGTATTATTTTTGGTCAAAAAGAAGCTATGGATAACACTGTTATTGTTCGTAATATGACTACACATTCACAGGATACGGTGAAGATTGACGCGCTGTCAGATTATATTAAACACTTGAAGTAACAGTTGGTAGCTCGTAGCAGATAGAATGTAGCTAGTGCAGAAATACAATAAGTGGCGCCTACGGCGCCACTTATTGTATTTTATTTTGTTTGACAACTTATCATTAAATATATAGAGTCTATAATGATTGTTCTAAACTTCACTCAAATTTCACTTAACTAATCGGAGACAAAAAATGTTTAACCAAGGAACAGCCCTTTCGATGGAGGACGCTGTGAGGCTAATTAATGCCTTCAACAATCTAGCGGAAAAGACTTCGTCCGGTGCTTTTGAAATTGATTTCACGAGGTCAAAAAATTCTGCTCAACGCATGACTCATGAGATTTATAAGCTTTTAGGCTTAAAAACTAAGAACTTTGAATACTGGTTTCCATTATCATTCAATCCATGGAACGAAGATTCAAAACCAGTAATACGAGAAGCTTTACTTGCCACAAAAAATAGAGGCATACCTTATTGTCTGGAACTCCAAGTCACTACAAATAAAGGTAGGAAATTTTGGATACATACCACAGGAATACCAATAATCGAGAATGGCACAGTGGTGAGAATACTAGGAACCATACAAGATATTACTGTACGCAAGGAGCTTGAAGAGAAATTACGAGAGGAGGGTCTAACTGATGGTCTCACAGAGATACCGAATAGACGTCATTTCTTGGGACAGTATCCGGTAGAAGTAATTCGTGCCAAAAGACTTGGGGTTCCGCTGTCAATAATGATAATTGATCTAGATAATTTCAAAAAAGTCAATGACACCTATGGACACCCATATGGCGATGATGTATTGAAAGAACTAGGTCAGTTTTTAGGAACATCCAGACGTGCTACAGATTTGGTTAATCGTTATGGTGGTGAGGAATTTACCATCATATTACCTTCAACAGATCTGACTGCTACTTGTAAGATAGCTCAACAGTTGGTGGAAAAATTCAGAAAAATAAAGTTTATTACCCCAGATGGCGAAGATCTTTATTTAACGATTAGCGTTGGTGCTACCGAATTATTGCTAACAGAAACGTCCGACGATTTACTTAAGCGGGCTGATGCCAATTTATACATAGCAAAGAATTCTGGGAGAAACTGTGTTGTCTGCTCATAAAAAGCAGTACTAGCCTGATACTTGTATCTAAAGTCTAGTGAACCCTCCAATGTCTTGATTGATATTGGGGGGTTTTCATTTATGGAAAAGTTTGTGAGTCATCTATAAAACCCTTGCTTATGGCTTATTTTCATGTTAGAATTGCACCTACATATGTCAAATACAAACGTTGAAGTCAAAAAGAACCCAAGCGAAAATGCTCTTTCTTTGGTACGTCGTTTTCAAAAGCGCGTACAAGAGTCCGGTGTTTTACCTCGTGTTCGTGGTATTCGTTACAATATTCGTCCATTATCTGAACTTAAAAACAAGCGTGCTAAGTTAAAGAAACTCAAGAATCTTGCAAAATACGAACAGGATAAGAGAATGGGTAAGGTTGTAGAACGAAAGAAAGGAAGAAGATAATAGAATATCTAAGGTCTAATTTCTAATTGACCTAATGAATTCTTCATGTATTATATTAGACCTTAGAAATTAGGTTAATTAGACCTTAAATCTTATGTCATTATACGAGACAAAAAATCTAAATGTAATCCGGAAAAAAGGAAGTCTACCAGACATTCCTTTTCTTGCTATCAAAGAAAAAATTCTTGGTAAAAGTTATTCTCTAACTATTATTTTTTGTACACCAAAAGAATCACAGGAAAAAAATAAGGCTTATCGTGATAAAAATTACCCAACAAATATTCTTTCATTCCCATTAGATAAAAATGAAGGTGAAATTTATATTTCGCTAGCAACTGCCAGAGCTGATGCTAAAAATTTTGATATGACTTATGAAAAATTCCTTCATCTTCTTATAATTCATGGAATATTACATTTGAAAGGACACGATCATAGTAGTACAATGGAGAAGTTAGAAGATTCATATTTAAATAAATTTTACACAATTGATTAAATTGTAGAAATTTAAAATTCAGAGTTGGATGAAGTTCGAGGAATCAAAGTGTGCGAATATGGAAACGTACAAGTAGTACGATGACATTATAAGCACACGAAGATGACAAAGAAATTCGCCAATTATGAACTTTAAAACCGTGGCTAATAAACAACCTGACTTAATTATTGGAATAGATATAGGCAGCTCATATATTCGAGCTGTTGGATGCATTCATGAAGAAGGCGTCCGTTTTCCTACTGTCATTTCAAGTTACAAAAAATCTATAGAAGGTGTAGAGCGTGGGGTCATAACTTCCAAAGATGAAGTCACTCAGGCTATTATCGAAGCTGTTAATAAAATAGAAGATGAAGTTGGAAGAAGTGCCACATATACTCTTGTATCTCTTGGCGCGCTATTATTATCTTCACATCATGCCAATGGCCACACCCAAGTATCGCGCGGAGATGCACAAGTTACTGATTTAGATATTGAAAATGCGATAAAAGATGCAACCCGTGGAGTACCAGATATAAGAAATAAATCTGTAGTTCATACTATTCCTATTAAATATAAATTAGATGGAAATGAAGTCTTGGGAGATGCGCTCGGTGTGCGTGGTAATAGACTTGAAGTAAAAACACTTTTTGTCACATACCCACTCAAAGCAATGAATGTTTTTAAAGAAGTATTAGAAGATGCTGGCATACAAGTAACAGATATTGTTGCTGGTCCAATTGCTGAAAGTATTTCCCTTTTAACAAAAAAACAAAAAACTGCTGGTGCCTTACTTTTAAATATTGGGTCTGGTGTGACTTCTGTTTTAGTTTATGAAAATAATATTCCACTACTTGTCTCCACAATACCAGTTGGAGGAGATGACATTACAAAAGATATCGCTCTTGGATTAAAAATAACTCTTGAAGAAGCAGAAGACATAAAATGTGGTAAAGGCTCACATCACTATTCTATTAAAAAAGTTGAAGAAATAATCGAAGCAAGATTAGAAGATCTTTGTGTAAAAATAAATAAAGAATTAGACAGAATACATCGTCGTGAATTATTGCCAGCTGGAGTTATTGTTTGTGGTGGAAGTACACTTGTTCCACGTCTTGAAAATATTTTAAGAAATGAATTAAAACTTCCAATTAAAATAACAAATACTGAATTAGTAAGATTAACAAATGATAAATTACGAGATACTAGTTGGGCGCGAGTTTATGGACTCACATTCCTTGCCCCAAATGATAAAGACTTAGACGTCTTTAAAGATCTTTTGTCATCTTTTTTTGCTCGTGTTAAAAGAGTTTTTTCTCAATTCCTCCCTTAGGGGTAGATGGCAGATTTTAGACTTTAGATTTTAGATTAACCTTAATTTATAAGGATAATCTTGGTTTTAGCAATGCCGTCTAAAATCTAATGTCTACTGTCTAAAGTCTATTCCAATGACACGAATTTTCTCTTTGCACAAGATACCTGAACTTTGCTATAGTTTGTATATTAATCATCATATTTTATTATTCTTATGGCAAAAGTAAATCCAGAAATCGAGAGTTTCGCCCGCATTAAAGTCATTGGTATTGGAGGATCCGGAAAAGGAGCACTCAATCACATGATCAATTCAAAACTTCAGGGTGTTGATTTTATCGCGATGAATACTGATACTCAAGACTTGCATCATTCACTTGCTGAAAAGAAAATTCACATTGGAAAAAATTTAACCAAGGGACTTGGTGCTGGTATGGATCCAGAAGTTGGAAAGAGAAGCGCTGAAGAAACTCGTGAAGAAGTTCAAGATGTTATTAAAGGATCTGATATGGTCTTCATTGCCGGTGGAATGGGAGGAGGAACTTGTACTGGAGCAGCTCCTGTTGTAGCATCGATTGCTAAAAGTGAGGGAATACTTACAGTTGGTGTCGTTACAAAGCCATTCTTTTTTGAAGGAGCATCACGCATGAAAATTGCAGAAAGAGGATTAGAAGAACTTGAGAAAGAAGTTGATGCACTTATTGTAATTCCAAACGATAGACTACTTTCTGTTATTGATAAAAATACATCAGTAAAACAAGCTTTTGAAATGTGTGATGAGGTTTTGAAATCAGCTGTAGAAGGTATTTCTGATATTATTCGTACCGCAGGAACTATCAACCTAGACTTCGCAGATATCAAGCGTATCCTAAAAGACTCTGGAACTGCACTTATGGGTGTAGGACGTGGTACAGGCGAGAATAGAGCCCGTGAGGCTGCTTCTGCTGCTATCAACTCCCCTCTACTTGATGTTTCTATTCATGGAGCAAAAGGAGTATTGTTTGCAATTTATGGAGCAGAAGATTTAGGAATGTTAGAAGTACAGGAGGCTGCAAAAATTATCACTGAATCAGTTGATAAAGATGCGAAAATTATTTTTGGTATTGCATCTGATCCAACTCTAAAGAAAGATGAAGTGAAGGTAACTGTGATTGCTACAGGTTTTCCAACTGGATTTTCAACTCGTAGTGGATCCTCAAATTCTGATGAAGACTCAAAATACGAATCAACTATAATTAAACATGAGGCTCGTCTAGAAAAAAAGGAACATGTAAAAGAATCAGATGACACAATGATCCAAACTATTTCGACTCCACAAAAAGAAGAAAACCGTATAGACAATGGTGTTGTAGCTATGGACACTACTGATACAAAAGAGGAAGACAAAAAAAATAAAGACGCCTCTAAGAAACCTGTTTTCAAGTTTGATGATGACGAGGATGATGATTGGGAAGCACTTCCACCATTCCTTCGCCGAAAAAAGTAAAACTAACAAAATTACTTCATCTGCTTCGTTAGAAAGAATTTTTCTTTCGTCACCGTACTACTTGTACGCCTCCTAATAAAAATTCTTTCTGCCTCGCATCTAAAGCAATTTTCTTAGTTTTAATAATTTAAAAGCCCTGCATTATGCAGGGCTTTTAAATTATTTTTTTCTTCTTAAAAAGGCGAATTTTCAATTTCTAATTTTTAATGAAATACAAAAAACCGCCAACATTTGTGGCGGTTTCTTTTCAGAGTTTTTATCAGTTACAATAATATTTATACTTTACGTTAGAATTCTCTAATATTTTCATTAGAAGAAAATTTCTAACATCTAACATCTATACCATATTTAACTGAATTAAAATCTCTTTTTGAGATTTTTTAACTCTTTAATATTGACTGATACTAAAACCAATATGAATTCAATTCCTTTCCTTTATATGCAATACGAAATGAATGTCCAACCGAGACCTTAATTGTCTTGGGTATAGACGAACCGGTAAGAATTATGACAATATTTTTGCCTTGTTTTCCTACATACACAAAAGATGTTGGTTCTTCAAAACGTTTACCCCAATGGGTATCATTTGCAGATCGAATAACTCCATCTGGCTCTCCATATTTGAATTCAAATCCGTCTTTTGACTTCAAGAAATCAAACATGTCTTGCCATGTATCTGGGAATACATAAAGCTTTTTGCCATCGTTATGAAAGATACAAACGCCTCGTTCGTACTGCCGAACTTCCACTGTTATGCGTTTTTTATTGTCATTTTTCACTTTAAATACCTCACTTCAAAGAACACCCAGCAAAATCACTAGGTGACATTAGACTAACATAAGTAACTAAATAGTCAAACAAAATATCAATTTTTAAGCTGAAGTTTTTAATTAAAACACTTTAAATTACAAAACGCTAATTCGTGTCATTCCCGCGAAGGCGGGAATCCAGTGTCCGTATTTTTTGAAAATTGATAATTGAAAATTGAAAATTTTTTATGATATAATCTAATCCTATGTCCACCATCAACCATCAACCAGTAACTAATAACTATGATTTAATAATCATAGGTGGAGGTCCCGCAGGCACCGCAGCATCTGTCTACGCTGCACGTAAACAATTAAAAAGCCTTCTCATTTTAAAAGAATGGGGCGGCCAATCAACTGTGTCTGACGACATTCAAAACTGGATAGGAACTCCACATATTTCAGGCGCTAAATTATCTGAATCTTTAAAATCTCACGTCCTAGAATACAAAGGAGACATTTTAAATATAGCCGATGGTGAATATGTCACAAAAGTAGAAGGCAATGACGGAAACTTTACTGTAACTACAGATAAAAATTCTTATAATTCAAAAACTATTCTTGTCTCAACTGGATCCTCTCGTAGAAAATTAGACGTGCCTGGTGCAGATACTTTTGAACATAAAGGTCTTACTTACTGTGCTTCATGTGATGGTCCGTTATTTTCTGACACTGATGTAGTAGTTATAGGTGGAGGTAATGCCGGCTTTGAATCAGCTGCTCAATTACTCGCTTATTGTAAATCAGTAACTCTTATATCTCGAAGTGAACCGCGTGCTGATGCCATCACTGTAGAAAAATTAAAACAAAATGAAAAGTTTAAATTAATTATAAATGCAATACCAAAAAAAGTTGAAGGTAGTGTATTCGTAGAATCATTTACATATGAGAATACTAGTGGTGAAGTCACTATTCCAGTCTCTGCAATATTCGTAGAAATCGGCCAAATACCGGCAACGTCATTTGTTGAAGGTGTTGTAGATATGACTCCAACAAAAAATATAATAATTAATCCACGTACCCAAGAAACTTCTATAAAAGGAATTTGGTCAGCTGGTGATTGTACTGACGTTTTGTATCATCAGAATAATATAGCTGCCGGTGATGCGGTTAGAGCCTTGGAAGACATCTATCTCCACCTAAAAGCCTAAGCTGTAAATATCATTTCATCTGCTTCGTTAGAAAGAATTTTTATTTCGTCAACGTACTACCTCGTACGTCTCCTCATAAAAATTCTTTCTGCCTCGCATCTAAAACAATCTTACAACTTAGGTAAGTAATCTGTATTTTGTAATTAATCAAAACAAAAAGCCGAAACAAGTCCGGCTTTGTCGACCAAAAAGAAACAGTGGGGATTTTAACCGTAGTGATAACCCCATGAGGAGCTCTTTCTCTGAACGCGTTGCTGATTTTCAGTGTCACCTTTAGTGATCAAACAAGTCACACAATTGCACCCAGCTCGGCATGGTACTGTCGACACTGCGACGATTCTCGAGCTCGGCATCTTTTTGGCGTCAAGTTTGCGCATTGCTTTCTTGAAAGCCTTCGTCTGGGCAGAACCCTTCTTTGTGGGGGCTTTCTTCTTATCAGTCACTAGCGCCATTGCACCGTTATTTTTTTGTGATGCTTTTTGGGAAGCTTTTGTACTTCCATTATGATGTTGTTGCGCCATCTTCAATCTCCTCTAGGTTAGCGTTGAAAAAACTTACCTAATTACTCTATCAAAACCAAAAATACTGTCAAATTATGTAATTCTGAATTTTGTATAATCTAAAATCTAATGTCTAATGTCTCCTGTCTGGAATTTTTGCTACCGAAAGTGCCACATCCAGCCATTCTTCTCGACTGTTTCTGTCTTCATATATTTCAGCTGGTACAAGAAAATAATAAAGATGTGCATCTTTACCTTCTTTCGTATAAACAAATTGTTTACTTCCTTTCTCTAAATACCAACTAGCTAATTCTTTGGAACCTTTAAAATACATTTCATCATTTTCCAAAATGGCGAAGGCTTTTCCCTCATAATACAAAATATGTGCACCCATCATAGCCCGAAAGGTTATCGGTTCCCCTTCCCCAAAAATATCATATACGATATATTCCAAAAATGGTGTGGTTTTCATAGGTATAGTTTATCAGATTTTAGACATTAGATTTTAGATTATACAAGGGCGATGTCATAGGCATCGCCCTTGTAATCATTTGTATTATTAATCTAAAATCTAAAGTCTACTGTCTAACGTCTATACCAGAAACCAAATCGTTGCCAAACTCGCCGCTGTCATAACTCCAGTAATTAACCATCCTAAAAATGACTGCATTTTATTATTCTTCCACTGCCCCATGATACTATTTCTACTAGCCAAGTAAACAATAATCATAAGTAAAAATGGTGCAATCATTCCATTTAACATCGCAGAATAAAGTAGCGCTTTCATTGGAGGAACACCTATAAATGTAATACCGAGACCAACCAACATTGATACAATAATCACACCATAAAATGCTCTAGCTTCATGATACTTATTATAAAGCCCCTCTTTAAATCTAAATGCTTCCGCAATAGCATAAGCTGAAGATCCAGCGAGAATTGGTACTGCAAGTAACCCTGTACCCAAAATTCCCATTGTAAACAAAAAATATGTCGCCTTACCAGCAAAAGGAAGTAACGCTTGAGCTGCCTGTC
>CAILKS010000026.1 GCA_903834855.1 uncultured bacterium
CTAAGATAAATTAAGCTTTAACACTTTCAATCTTTCTAGGCTTTTGAGGAATTCAAAGCTTTCCTTGAAATGAATTCCTGAAGGAAGAGGATTCCAATAAGTTCTTATATATAAGAAAAAAATAATTAATTTTTAATTTATCTCTTACATTCTTTAATTTGATACCAATTCCACCATTTGATGGAATGTCTATAATACAAGCATTTTTTCCAAGATTACAGATAAATTCTAGAATTATTTATAACCCAATATACATGATTGGAGCAATAATAATAGCATCTGTCCTTTATCGAGCAATGATGCCAAGTGTTATAAGTTTAGTTATGAAGTTTCTCGGTTGAGTTATCCACACAGGTGTCCTTTACTTTGTCTTTTATAAATATATAATTATAAGTATGATGAAGAAAATGGCACCAGTCCGCAGAAGTACAACTAGTAAATTAGAAAAATCTCCAGCTAAAAGAAGTAGTATTTCTAGGTCTGCTAGAAATCTTGGTAAGAAATCTTTAAGATCAATTCTTCTCTCTCACACTTTTCATACAGGTGTCCGTTTAGCTTTAATATCGATATTTATATTTGTGCCATTTTATGGTGTTTATGCTTATTTAGGTAAGACTGTTGCTAATGAAATAGTTGTTTCTAAGTCACAAATTATAGAAAGAGTTAGAGAACTTACAACTCTCCCAGCTGAAAACCCTGAAGCCGTTGTAAGAGTTCAAGATGCAGAAAGTTTAAAGCGTCAAAATCCTTTTTATAATAAAGTAAAATCAGGAGATTATATTGTTATGTATAAAACATTGGCTATTATATATGACTTGCGTAATGATGAGATTTTAGCGATAAAAAATATAAATGAAGTTGTAAGATAGTGGGTAGTTTGTGGTTGATAGTTACTAGTTCATAGTTAAATGCAAAAAAGTGTTGCGATTAGTTGTAGATCTTAGAGTAAGGAATGTTGCATAAACCTTTTTGTTGTGATATATTTGGGCAACGTTGTTTTGTGTATCTGGTATTTTACCAGTAACCACAAACCAGTAACCATAAACTATTTTATGCCAACAATCAGTCAACTCGTAAAGAAGTCCCGCGGAAAGACCGCTCGTAAGTCCCGTTCTATTGCTATGGGTAAGGGTTTTAATGCAATTACTAACAAACCTAATTTTTATAATTCACCTTTTAAGCGTGGTGTTTGTACAAAGGTTACAACAACAACTCCAAAGAAGCCGAACTCAGCTTTAAGAAAAATTGCTCGTGTACGTCTTACTAATGGAATGGAAGTAACTGCTTATATTCCAGGAGAGGGGCACAAGCTACAGGAGCACTCAGTGGTAATCCTTCGTGGTGGTCGTGTAAAAGATTTGGCCGGTGTACGTTATCACATTGTACGCGGAAGATTAGATGCAACACCAGTAGAAAAGCGTCGCCAAGCTCGATCATTATATGGAGCAAAGCGTCCAAAGGCAGGAGCAGCAGTAGCAGCAAAGAAGAAGTAAAAAACGTAAAAATCATCCCATTTAATTTGTCGCTACGTAATTTTTCGTAGTCAACGTACTCCATCGTACGTCTCCTTTGAAAAATTTCTAAGCTCCTCGCAACTGGAATAATTTTTTCGTTTTTAAAATAACTAAAAATCCTCACACTTGTGAGGATTTTTAATTTTTCCTTCCTTTGAATTGTTATCATACTTCTTCTCTAAAGAAAGAGGTTAACCACTTAAGAGTGTTACACTATATATAGTACGTTATTGGTGCTTTTTTATTCACATCTATATTATTTATGTCTAACCTTATAAAGTTCCTATTGGTATCTTTTGTTCTACCTAGTATCTTTCTTACCCAAACAGTAAGTGCTTTGTTAAGTGATTCTGTTGATGACTCTTCTTTAAGTGGTGGCACTTGTATTAATTTAGAAAATAATTTAACTTACGGCAAAAGAGACTCAAATACTAATGGAGAAATCACAAAACTCCAAACATTTCTTCATAATAACAATTATCTCACATCATCTCCTACGGGTTTTTTTGGTCTTCAAACTAAAACTGCAGTAAAAGCTTTTCAGAGTAAGATCCTCTCAGGGGTACAAGCAGATAATATAGATAACACAATGGTAACAGCCTCTTCTGATAGACAAGAATTGGCTACTACAGGGTTCCTTTTAAGTAACTCCGGTTATGTTGGATCATATACAAGAGCAAAGATAGGATACGCTTCTTGTTCTAGTAATTTAAGTGATAAATCAACAGGTAATAGTGTTATTTGTACAATGGATTCAAAAATGTGTTCAGATGGTGTATATGTTTTTCGTACAGGACCCAATTGTGCTTTCCAAGCATGTCCCACAGGTATAACAAATCCTATTTTAGGCACAGAGATTCTTCAAGGTCCTTCAACTTGTGTAATTCCTACATACGATACCTCTAGTGTAAATAATTCTTCTTTTGCTGCAAATGGGACTTGTGAAGTTACACTCACTTGGCCAAATGTAACAGAACCATTATCTTCAAAAATAATTAAGTGGCAGTTAGAGGGGAGTAATATTTGGTCAGGGAATATAACTTTAGCAGATGATACTTTGTCTTCGAAATCAAAGAAGCTTATTCTAGGTCAAAGTAAAATAACTGTAGTTATTTCTTCAAATGGTCAAGATATTGCAACAAAAGTCATATCAGGTGTCTGCGCGTCAGGTTCAAGTAGAAGTGTTTCTAATGGAAGATGTATAGTTACTCCAGGTTCTACAGCTGTATCAACAACACCACCAACAATAACTACAACAACCTTGCCTAATGCTGTTATTGGTTCAGCGTATACAAACGTAATAGTCTCAACTGGAGGGACAGGAACAAGAACTTGGACTACTACAGGAGTTCTTCCTACAGGAATTCAACTAAATCAAGTTGCGTGTGCGACATCGACATGTTCCCAGCCAGCAAAAATTGGATTCACCGGTAGTCCAACAACAGCAGGCAGTTATACATTTACGGTTACTGTTATTACAGGGTCACAGAGTTTCTCTAAAGATTTCACTCTTGTTGTAACTAGTGCAACTAATTGCACCTCTTCGGCGAATGGTTGTACTGCAACAGTTGGAAATCTTGTTATCACAACAGGAAGTACTTTACATTCTATACAAAGTGATCATTTTTGGAGTTTCAGTCCGCTTACTTATACAGGAGGGTCTGGTACATCTACGTGGTCTCTCGCTGGAGGCGCACTACCAGCTACAATGGAGTTAGATCCTACGACAGGGATTATATCTAACAATAAAGTTTTCAATAAGTATCCTATAGAAGTGAATAATCATATTCCTGAAGGTATCTTTAATTTTACTGTTAAGGTGACGGTCGGTTCTCAGTCTACCACCAAGCTGTTCAGTCTTGAGGTTCGCCCGCTATCGGACATGCGACCAATAATTGCATTTGGCCAAAAATTGAACAATGCAGTCAATGAGTACATACAAGGAGGTGATGGCGGTATACCTGGTACCTACCATTTCTACTACTTCCCTGGCACCGAAAATGATATCTGTACTTATACTGGACAGCTACCTCCAGGGGTATCATTCCAATCCTCTCCAAATGGTTGCATGCTCAAAGGTACTCCAGTGGCAGTGGGTAACTATTCCATCACGTGGAAAGTTCAGAATCAATATGGGAGTGATACTGCAGAGTATCCTATGGTCATCTTTACTCCTGATGCGAGAATTACTACTCTTGCAAACGGGTTTCCTGATGCGACAGTCGGTCAATTATATAGTTGGCAATTCCCGATTACCATAGAAGGTAATGTTAGTGCATATGATAGGGCTAACAATATCACATATGGTGCACTAAGCAGCTTGCCTCCTGGTTTATCAATAAATCAATCAACAGGACTTATTAGCGGTATTCCAACTACGGCAGGACAATATAGAACGAGTATTAATTTCGGTGTAGGCACTCATATGTACTTGAGTCATAATGTTACCTGGAATTTCCTAGTCAAAGCTCAAAGCCAAACCAATGTAGTATCAACAAGTCAGGTATATGACCCAACTTTTACCTCATTTACCTCAGAATCTTTAGTTGCACGAAAGATTATAGCTAAAGATTGGGTTGCCATGTTCAATGGCTCTCTTGTTCCCAATGTCGGAGATAAGACTAATTGGGGGAATGCTACGATTACTCGTTTAGCAAATGGACACATAGTCTATGATGTTGGGAATAATACACAAACAAGAGAGATTAGTATAAATTATAATCCAGTAGATTTAGCAAGAGAGTTTCCACAGCTTAATTTGTATTGGGGACAGACGTATGGAATTAATGTTGCACCAAGTGATAATGCAAAAATCGGTGCAGACGCTAATGCATACACACATATTCTTATTTATGGTCTTGGTAGTAATTTTACAGAACAAAGTCCTTTCCATGTTGGAAATAGTGCATCAGGAATGGTTGGGGTATACAAAGATGCTAATGGGATAATCATGGTTAAAACTTCTGGTGGTAATTTTACATCAAATCAATTTCAGAATACTAACTATTACAAAGCTCTTATGGATGGAGGAACTACCTATGGTCTTACAAGTACACAACAGACAAATAGAGCTTGGCCTACTATCTCGCAATAAAAATATTATTTCTAATTAGAAATATTTTGCTATTTTGCTTATTTTGTTGTAGTATTTAGAAACTCGTTAAAGAGTATTGAAGCACTTACTGAAATAACATCTTGTGAAGTACCCATGCTTCGGGGAACGGAAAACACAAGAAATCCAGCCTGTAGCCTGTAGCCTGTAGCCTGTAGCAATACGAATTCGTATTAGCTACCAGCTACCAGCTACTAACTACTAGCTGCCCAAAACGCATGCGAAGAAAAGTTAAAAATCGAAATATGGTTGGCCCAGATGCCAAGTATAATTCTACAAAAGTTTCAAAGTTTATAAATTATGTTATGGAAGGTGGAAAGAAAAACACCGCCCGTGACATTGTTTATGATGCTTTCGATATTATTAAGGAAAAATTAAAGGTAGAAAATCCACTTGAAACCTTTAATGCAGCACTTCAAAATGCTGGTCCTGTAACTGAAGTTCGTTCACGCCGTATCGGTGGAGCAAACTACCAAGTTCCTCGTGAGGTTCGTGAAGAACGTCGTTTTATGCTTGCATTTCGTTGGATTCTTGAAGCTGCAAACAATAAAAAAGGAAAGGCTATGCGTTTTAAATTAGCTGATGAATTAATGGCTGCAGCAAATAATGAAGGAACAGCAGTTAAGAAGAAGGAGGATACACACAGAATGGCTGAGTCAAATAAAGCCTTTGCTCACTTCGCCTGGTAGTTTTCACAAAATTTTAGGTAACTACTTTGTCGTGCCCAAGTTTTTGTTGGTCGATGTACGTCTTGTACACCTTCCTCCAAAAACTTGGGCACTTCGCGTATTTACTCTAAAATTTTGCGAAAACAGACATCTTCTTTTGAAAATAGTTTATGGTGTGAGTTTGAGATTAAAAAATGATAAATAAAACAACTAAATAGCCACCCCTTTAAAGGAGTGGCTATTTAGTTGTTTTATTGAAGCTAAAGACTACAAGCTACTAGCTAAAAGCTGTGTTTTGTGTTAGCATATTAGCTACTGCAAAAGCGGTTTTTTATTTTCCCATTCTATTATTTATTAGCAAGAAGAGGGAATTTGCGAAGCAAGTTCCCTCTTCACTGGAAACTAAAAACTAAAAACTAAAAACTAATTACTATGGCTCGCGACTATCCACTCAACAAAACACGTAACTTTGGAGTTATTGCTCACATCGACGCTGGCAAGACTACAACAACTGAACGTATTCTTTTTTATACTGGAGTTTCTCACAAAATAGGTGAAGTGCACGATGGCGCAACAGTCATGGACTGGATGGAACAAGAGCGTGAGCGTGGTATTACTATTACCTCAGCTGCAACTACTGCTTTTTGGAGCCCAACATATATGCCGAAGGATGATGTTTCTAAGAAATGTCGCTTTAATATTATCGATACCCCGGGCCACATCGACTTTACTATTGAAGTAAAGCGTTCACTTCGCGTGCTTGACGGTGCTGTTGTAGTTTTTGATGGTGTAGCTGGAGTGGAGCCACAATCAGAAACAAACTGGAGATATGCATCAGATGCTTTGGTACCACGTATTTGTTTTATTAATAAATTAGACCGCATGGGTGCTAATTTTGATAAAGCTTTTGCTTCAATTCTTGACCGTCTTTCAAAGAAGGCTGTTCGTATGCAAATGCCAATTGGAGCAGAAGAAAATTTCAATGGTGTCATCGACCTTCTTACAATGAAAGAAGTTACTTTCACAGGAGATAAAGGAAAGGATATCGGTTCTGTAGAAATTCCTAGTGAATATCTTGAGGCTGCAAAGAAACTTCGTGCAGAAATGGTTGAAAGAATTGTTGAGACTGATGAGGAATTGATGACTCAATATCTAGAAGGAAAAGAGTTTACTGTTGAAGTTCTTAAAGAAGCAGTTCGTAAAGCAACTATTGCTAATGAGCTTTTCCCAGTATTTTGTGGATCAGCTTTAAAGAATAAAGGTGTTCAGCTTGTACTTGATGCGGTTATTGATTATCTTCCATCTCCACTTGATATTTCTGCACCAAAGGGATTAGATGGTAATACAGGAGAACCTGTAACTGTTGAAGTTTCTGATACTGCACCATTCACTGCTCTTGCATTTAAGTCTATGGCAGATCCATTCGTTGGACAGCTTACATTCTTCCGTGTTTATGCAGGAACTCTTGAAGCCGGAACATATATTTATAATTCCACAAAAGAAAAGAAAGAACGTGTATCACGTATCCTTCGTATGCATGCAAATGAACGTGAAGAAGTGAAAATTGTATACGCTGGAGAAATTGCAGCTGCTGTAGGATTAAAAGATACAGTTACATCAGACACTATGTGTACTGAAGAGCATCCAGTTATTCTTGAACGTATTGTTATTCCTGAATCAGTTATTTCTATGCGTGTTGAACCAAAGACAAAAGCTGATCAAGAGAAAATGGGTATTGCTCTTTCAAAGCTTGCTATTGAAGATCCAACATTCCGTGTTACTTCTGATCCAGAAACTCTTGAAACAATTATTTCAGGTATGGGTGAACTTCACTTGGATATTATTGTTGATCGTATGAGACGTGAGTTTAATGTTGAAGCAAATACAGGTAAGCCACAAGTAGCCTACAAGGAAACTATTCTTGGTTCTGCCTCAGGGGAGGGTAAGCATATTAAGCAATCCGGTGGTCGTGGACAATATGGTCACGTGAAGATTAACATCAAGCCTATTGATTATTCTGTAGCAAAAGAAGATTTACCAAAGAATACAAAGCGTTATGATGGTTTTGAATTTATTAACTCTCTAAAGGGGGGTGCTATTCCACAAGAATTCGTTCCTGCTGTAGAAAAAGGACTTCGTGAGTCAATGGATAGAGGAGCAGTCGCTGGATTCAAACTAGTGGATGTATCTTGTGAGGTTTATGATGGTTCTTTCCACGAAGTGGATTCCTCAGAAATCGCGTTTAAGTTGGCAGCTGGTATGGCTCTTACTGATGCTCTTGCAAAAGCAAAGCCTGTTATTTTAGAACCTATTATGAAAGTGGAAATTGTTACACCGGATAAGTTCTATGGAGATATTACTGGTAACCTATCATCAAAGCGTGGACAAATTGAAGGCATGGATGAAAGAGGTCAGGATAAAGTCGTTAAGGCTATGGTTCCGCTTGCTGAAATGTTCGGATATGTGAACTCACTAAGGTCTATGACAGAAGGACGAGCGACGTTTACTATGGAATTCGGGAAGTATGATGTGGTTCCGACAAACATCGCGAAAGATATCGCCGAGAACAAGAAATAATAAAGAAGTCATAAAATGCGCAACTCTTTCGTTGTGTTCGTTGCTCGCTCGTCAACGTACTATTCGTACGTCTCCTCGCTCGCTTCCTCCACGCCTCAGATTTGCATCATTTTCTGACTTCTTTAGACTCCTCATGTCTAAAGCAAATTCTTCCTTGTTCTAGAGAGTAGTGATTAAATAGAAAACTCAAAAGCGGTCCCGCTTGCCACGCCGTAGTGTCATCACGAAGGCGAGAAAGGGACCGCTTTTGAGTTGCATCGGTATTTAACTAGTAACTACCAACTACTAACTATCAACTACTTACGCTGTGCAAGCTTTGCACATACCTCTGTGTGATACAAGTTCAAAGATAGCTGCGGCACCAACTAATAGATAAACGATTCTTTCAACGGCTGGCCATGAATTTAATAGCATGTCTACAACATTATAACCAAGTGCAGAAGTTCCCCAGTTTAAACCTCCTACTATTAAAAGTACGAATGCAACCATGTGTAATGATTTCATATTTTTATATATTAATTTTTTAATTTTAAACAAAAAAGCTCTCTGTATAAAGTATAACAAGAATAGCTAGCAGCTTACAGCTTACTGTTAACAGTAAATACGAATACAAGACGGCCGTAGGCCGTCTTGTATTTTCTTGAAACTAAAAACTGGAAACTTGAAACTACTACTGTCTAATGTCTATCCCTGCTATACTTTTATTATGAAAAAAATACTTATAATTTCACTAGCCTTTATTAGTTTACAGTTTACATATGCAGGAACATGTCTTGATATAACAAAAAATATTACAAGAGGGGAGGAATCTTCTTTTGTTTTATCATTACAAAATTTCCTTGCAGGTAAAGGTTTTTTGAAAGCAACTCCAAATGGATATTTTGGACCAGCAACATTCGCTGCGGTAAAAGCTTATCAGAAAAGCACGAGCCTTTCACAGGTTGGTAATGTCGGTCCTGGAACTCGGGCTGCAATAAAAAAGGAAACATGTAATATAAACACTCAGCCGGTAAATTCTGTTATTCAAATTCCAGTAACACCGGCACCAGTATCAATTCCTGTTGTTGCTTCTACAACTGTGATACCTAATATAGCAAAAGTCACATACAAAACACCAAAAATTTCAAGCATGAGTAATGTTACATTTTTTGCTGGAGGAGCAAGGGATTGGGATGTTTATTTATATGGAACGGATTTTTCAACTTCATCTCCAAATAGCGTTTACTTTAAATCTAGAAATAGTCAAAGGAGATATTTTATTGGAAATGCTTCTTCAACAAATGGTACGACTCTTACTCTTCCTAGAGATTTAATGACTAAGGCATTTTCTTGTGGTAATGGTTGCAGTGAATTAATTCCAGTAGACGGCTACACTATTTCAGTAGTCACTAATGATTTAGAAAGTAATTATATTTACACAATAGTAAATGGATTTAATTCATCAGTTGTTACTGGCACTCAAAATCAATCAATTAAATCAGTCGTACTGAATGCTCTTTTTGGTAGACTTACATTTGCAGCATCTTCACCTTTTCAGATAATTAGTGTTACTCCAGTTATAACAACAGAAGATTTTCCAAGTGT
Source organism: uncultured bacterium (assembly GCA_903834855.1). Lineage (GTDB taxonomy): Bacteria > Patescibacteriota > Minisyncoccia > Phycocordibacterales > UBA5272 > UBA11704. The sequence goes on from CAILKS010000026.1 coordinate 9,456, forward strand.
TGATATAAAAGCAACACGATTGAAAGATGAATCAACAGGGAAAACTTTTGAAGTTACCACAAATACAATATCTGAATATCAGTCACAAATACTTGCTTTATATGGAGATATTAATGGTTTTTATTCTGGTAGAATAATGACAACTTTTAAAATCACCATTATGGATTATATAAGTCATCAAAATACAACTTTCACATCTCCCTCTTTATTAACAACAGTCACAGCGTTTTAATTAATGTTAAAAAAATCTGCGAAAACATTTAGCGATAGAGTCGTAGAGGCATCACTTGCAATCCCAAGTGGGAGAGTTACGACATATGGAAGATTGGCTCGCGCCTGTGGCGCGGGCCCTATGGCATCACAGAGTATTACAAGTATTTTAGGAAGAGCGTATCAAGCAGGGGAAACTTCTATTCCTTTTCATCGTATTGTATATGCAAATGGTACTATTTGGATAAATGATGAATATAAAGCTAAGCGTTTTAAACTTTATAAAAAAGAGGGGATAGAAATCGATAAAAATAACAAAATCAAGAATTTTGAAGAGATTTTATTTGAGTTTAAATAAAAGTTAGTTTTTTAAATCACAGATGAAGTAAGAAACCCAATTGATGGAGGCTGAAGGCCTCCCTTAATTGGATTTTGTATTAGCTACTGGCTACAAGCTAAAGGCTGATGGCTGCCCAATCCCTTGCATTCATCCTACTTTTGTGATAGTATTGCATGACTTACTTAGCATTTTCCTTTATTCGCTTGGCTAAGTGGTTGGCAGTGCGCAATTATTATCAGTTTCTAGTTTTATTTATATAATCTAATAGTCCAATATCTCACACCAAAATGGTGGGGGACAAGACCCAACAAAAACATATGGCAGAAATTTTTGATCGCTCAAAACCACACGTAAACGTAGGAACAATTGGTCACGTTGACCACGGAAAGACTACACTTACAGCAGGTATTTTAAATGTACTTCACTTAATGGATAAAACCATTAAGATTAAAGGAGTTGATGAAATTGACAAAGCACCAGAGGAAAAAGCTCGTGGTATTACAATTTCTCTTTCTCACTCAGAATACTGGACAGCCAATCGTCACTATGCTCACATTGATGCTCCAGGTCACGCTGACTATATTAAGAACATGATTACAGGTGCGGCTCAAATGGATGGTGCTATTCTCGTAGTAGCAGCAACTGATGGTCCTATGCCACAAACTCGTGAACACATCCTTCTAGCCAAGCAAGTTGGTGTGCCAAAAATCGTTGTTTTCCTAAACAAATGTGATATGGTTGATGATCCAGAAATGATTGAACTCGTTGAAGAAGAATGTCGTGAACTCCTTACAAAGCAAGGTTTTGACGGTGTTAATACTCCTATTATTCGTGGTTCAGGTCTAAAGGCTTCTGAAGCTACTGATATCAATGATCCATGGGCACAGAAGATTGTTGAACTTATGACAGCTCTTGATACTTGGATTCCAGTTCCAGAACGTGATGTTACAAAGCCATTCCTTATGCCAGTTGAAGATATCTTCACTATTGAAGGACGTGGAACTGTAGTAACAGGACGTATCGAACGTGGAATCGTTAAGATTAACGAAGAAATTGAAATCGTTGGTCTAAAGGATACTGTTAAGACAACTGTGACTGGTATTGAAATGTTCAACAAGTCACTTCCAGAAGGACAAGCAGGGGACAATGCTGGTATTCTTATCCGTGGCATCAAGAAAGAAGACATTATGCGTGGACAAGTTCTTGCAAAGCCAGGTTCAGTACACCCACATACAGATTTTGAATGTGAAGTTTACATTCTTAAGAAAGAAGAAGGAGGAAGACATACTCCATTCCTAAATGGTTACAAGCCACAGTTCTACGTACGTACAACTGACGTAACAGGTGAAGTTACTCTTCCAGCAGGAACAGAAATGGTTATGCCAGGAGATACTATCAAGTTTACAGTTAAGCTACTTGCCCCAATTGCTCTTGAAGAACAAGGACGTTTTGCTATCCGTGAAGGAGGTAAGACAGTTGGTGCCGGAGTGGTAACAAAAATCATCGCATAATTTTATCTCGAAAAAGATAGACCCTAAACCTTACAAGCATGACAGCAACAGCAACAACAACTAAAGCAGTGGCCAAAAAAGCTACAAAAGCACCGAAGGCAGTAAAGCCAGCGAAAGTGTCAGAAGTACAAAAACTTCGTATTCGTGTGCGTGCATATGAAAGTAAAGTGCTCGATGCTTCAATAAAGCAAATCATCGATACGGCTCGCCGTTTCGAGGCTATAATTCTTGGTCCAATCCCACTTCCAACAGAAATCAAGAAATATACAGTTAACCGCTCAACATTCATTTACAAAAATGCGCGTGAGCAGTTTGAAATGCGTGTTCATAAGCGTTTAATTGATATCGTTAATCCACAACCTAAGTTAATTGAAGCTTTAACTAACTTATCACTACCATCTGGTGTTGATATAGATGTAAAGATGGCATAAATAAGTTGAAAGTCTATAAAGTCCTTAAAGTAGAAAGCAAATACCGGATACAAGACATCAGAAAAACACCATGAAATTCACACTCGCAACAAAACAACATATGACACAGTTCTTCGGAGAAGACGGAAAGGTTCATCCTGCAACCGTTCTTACTGCAACACCGATGACTGTTACCGCTATCAAGACAAAAGAATCTGATGGCTATGAAGCTATACAGGTCGGATCTGGTGTTCAAAAGAAAGAAAGAAATTCAAAAGCATTAACTGGACATTTGAAAGGTGAAACTTTTAGAACTGTTAAAGAATTCCGTACTCCGGGTGGAGATTTAGCTATTGGAGCAACTATTGCCTGTGATATTTTCCAAAAAGGGGAGATAGTTACAGTTTCAGGAATTTCAAAAGGAAAAGGATTTCAAGGTGTTATGAAAAGACATGGAATGCATGGAGGCTGGCATCAACATGGTCAGAAGCACTCAATGCGTGAAATCGGTTCTATTGGTTCAACAGGTCAACAGCGTGTTAACAAAGGAAAGCGTATGCCAGGAAGAATGGGAAGTGATCGCGTTACTCAAAAAAGTGTAGTTATTCTAGATGTTGATGTAGAAAATGGTCTACTTCTAGTTAAGGGTGCCGTACCAGGAAGAAGAGGTACTCTAGTAGAAATAAAAGGTTAATAAAAAAGTATGAAAGCAAATATTTACACAACAGAAGGAAAGATAGCAAAAGAAATTACTCTACCAGAGAACATTTTCGGAGTGAAATGGAATGCCGATTTAGTATCACAAGTACTTTATTCTCAAGCATCTAATCGTCGCGCTGGAACTGCCCACACAAAGAATCGTGCTGAAGTTCGTGGATCTCACAAGAAGCCATGGGCTCAGAAAGGTTCAGGACGTGCTCGTGTAGGTTCTGCGCAGTCTCCATTATGGAAGGGAGGAGGTGTTACTTTCGGTCCGCGTAATGACAAGAACTACAAGAAAACTATTACTCGTAGTATGAAGCAAGGAGCTCTTTTCTCATTGCTTTCTGCAAAACTAACTGCTGGTAAAATTCTTTTTGTTGATGCTTTTGCACTAAATGAAGGAAAGACTAAATCTGCGGAAACAGTTATGAAAAACTTAACAGTAGTTGAAGGATTCTCAACACTTGCTTACAAGAAAGTTGGAAATGTTTATATGACAACACAAAAAGGGGATTTAATGACAAAACGTGCATTTAGAAACCTTCCTTATGTTGTTCTTCATAATATGGATGACCTTAATCCACTTGATATTGCAAACGCTCGTTATCTAGTTATCTCTAATCCAGAGGCAACTATAGAGTATTTGTCATCAAAAATAAATAAGTAATCATATATGGCAACAAAGAAAACAACAACTAAAGAAGAAGTGGTAAAGAGTGATAAGCTTATTCTTTCTCCTCGTATAACTGAAAAGGCCTCAATGCAATCAATGTCTAATGCTTATACTTTTGTAGTACATCCATCTGCGACAAAGCTTTCATTGCTTTCTGAAATTAAAGCAACTTATAAAGTTACTCCAATTAAAATAAACATTACAAAGATTGCTCGTCAGTATACTTTTATTCGTGGAAAGTTAGGAACAACAGCAGGTATTAAGAAAGCAGTTGTTTTCCTTAAGAAAGGAGACACCATTAATTTGGGCTAGTTAAAGAAGTAATACACAGAATATGAAAACCTATAAACCAACAACCCCATCACAGCGTAAAATGACTACGGTAACTTACCGTGGAATTATTACTACAAATGATCCATATAAGCCACTTACAAATGGATTCAAACGTGGTGTTGGAAGAAATGCTTTCGGACGTATTACGTCTCCATATAAAGGAGGAGGACACAAGCGTTCATATCGAGAAATGGATTTCAAATATGATATTTTAGATATTCCTGCAAAGATTGAAACTGTTGAGTATGATCCAAATCGTTCAGGGTTTATTTCTTTAGTTTCTTACAGAAATGGGGCAAAGCGTTATGTTTTGGTTCCTAAAACTATGAAAGTAGGGGATACATTTATTGTTTCAGAAAATGCAGATACCGAAGTTGGAAATCGTGCTGCTTTAAAGAATATTCCTGTTGGAACTTTTGTTTATAATATTGAATTACAACCTAAAGGTGGTTCAAAGTTGGTACGTTCAGCTGGGGTTTATGCTCAAGTTGTAGCTCATGATAGTGGTTTTACTTCAATTAAACTTCCTTCAACAGAAATTCGTAAGGTACCGGACACATGTTTTGCTTCTATCGGAGAGGTTTCAAATGAAGAATTCCGTCTTAGAAATGTTGGAAAAGCTGGACGTGCTAGAAATCTTGGCCGTCGTCCAAAAACACGTGCTATGGCAAAGAATCCAGTGGATCACCCATACGGAGGAGGTGAAGGAGCACAACCACGAGGAACACGTCGTCCAAAGACAAAACAAGGAAAGACTACAGGAGGTCACAAGACACGAGCACCAAAGAAGTATTCAAATGTTCACATAGTTTCTCGAAGAGTAGTGCGTAAGAAGAAGTAATTCCAAATAAGGCTTTACTTTCAAGGAAAATCTGATATAATTAAACCCCATTAACCCCCATGACACGATCAATACACAAAGGTCCATACGTAGACGAAAGAGTACTAAAGAAAGTGCTCGGCAAGAAACCTGAGTCAACAGGTGTGATTAAGACATGGATTCGTCGCTGTGATATTGCTCCTGAAATGGTAGGTTTTACTTTTGGAGTTTATAACGGTAAGACGCATATTGAAGTTTTAATTAACGAAGATATGGTTGGTCATAAGCTTGGTGAATTTTCTCCAACACGTAAATTTACAAGACATGGAGGAAAGATGCAAAAGGAAATTGACCAGAAGAAGAAAGAAACTGAAATAACTCAGGCCAAGACAGCTAAGGCAACCGTTGATACAAAGAAGAAATAAATAATTTATGAAAGCCCAACTTAACAATTACAGACAAGCACCTAGAAAAGTTCGTTTAATAACCGAGCTTGTAAAAGGTAAGCCAGCTGACAAAGCACAAGCTATGCTATCAGCTCTTGTTAAACGTGGAGCTCTTCCAATAAAAAAATTACTTGATTCAGCTATTGCAAACTCAGGTGTTAATGCATCAGACTTAGTTATTAAGAATGCAACAGTTGATAAGGGGGTAGTTATCAAGCGTTGGATGCCTCGTGCTATGGGACGCGCCTTTCCAATTCATAAACATACTTCAAAAGTTGTTATTGAGCTTGAAAAGAAATCTGGGTCTAACCTAGTAACTAAAAACTAATAACTATAAACTATCTCTATGACACACGTAGTACACCCATATTCACATAGACTTGGAATCATCCGCGACTGGAAGTCACGTTGGTTCGGTAAGAATACAACAGTATATGTTGATTATCTTCGTGCTGACGTTTTGGTTAGAGCATGGCTTACAAAAAAACTTCGTGGTATGTATGTTTCATTTATTGAAATTGAAAGAAGTGAAAAGCAATACCGTATTGCAATTCACACATCACGTCCAGGTATGATTATTGGCCGTGGTGGAGACGGAATAGAAAAGTTACGTGCAACTCTTAAAAAAGAAATGGCCCGTCTAAAGATTATTACTCCACAGGATGTGAAACTTGATATCGTAGAAGTTGCTAACCCAGAAGCGGACGCTGCTATTGTTGCAGCAATGGTTGCAGAGGGGATTGAAAAACGTCTTCCTTTCCGTAGAGTTTTAAAGACTACTATTGAAAAGATTATGGCTAATCGTGATGTACAAGGTGCTCGTATTTCTGTAGCTGGTCGTTTAGGTGGAGCTGAAATGGCTCGACGTGAACAGATCAAGCGTGGAGGTATTCCACTACAAACACTGCGTGCCGATATCGACTTTGCACGCGAAAGAGCAAATATGACTTACGGAGTTATTGGTATCAAAGTTTGGATATATCGTGGTATGAAGTTTGATACTTCATCTACTAAGGTGATTAAGAAAGAGGCAAGTAAATAATAATTTAACAAAACGAGTATGTTATTCCCAAAGAAAGTAAAACACAGAAAATGGCAGACCGCGCGATTAAGCGAGGCAAAATTAGCGCGCCCAGAAACTCGTGGTATCACAGTTGCTTTTGGTTCTTTTGGACTTAAAGCTGAAACTTCTTCACGTATTGCTGCAAATCAAATTGAAGCTGCTCGCCGAGCTTGCCAGCGTTCAGCGGGAAAGACTGCAAAGCTTTGGATTCGTATTTTCCCAGATCGTCCTGTAACACAAAAAGCGGCTGAAGTACCTATGGGTAAAGGAAAAGGTGATCCAGATCGATATGTTTTCGAAGTTCGTCCAGGAAGAGTACTTTTCGAGATTGATGGAGTATCTGAAGTAATAGCACGTGAGGCTCTTCGTAAAGCTGGATGTAAACTATCGGTTAAAACTCGCGTAGTTGCTCGTTAATTAAAATATATGACAAACAAAATTATTACAGTAAGAAAAAGATTAACAGGAAAAGTCGTCTCTGATAAGATGGACAAGACTGTTGTTGTGAATGTACAACGTTATGTTGCTCACAAAAAATACGGAAAGTATTACAAAATCGACAAGCATTACAAAGCTCACGATGAAGGAAATATTTACAATGTAGGGGACACAGTTATTATTGAAGAATGTCGTCCACTTTCAAAGGATAAAACTTTCACAGTCGTCGAAAAAAAGAATTAGTAGGAATTTGTATTAACTACAACCTACAACCTATAAACTAACAACTACCTATATGATACAAGCAGGAACAAACGTAATCATCACAGATAACTCCGGAGGAAAACGCGGACGTGTATTCAAAGTGCTCGGTGGCTCAATGCGTCGTTATGCTTCTATTGGGGACATGGTGGTTCTTTCAGTTAAAGTTGCGGAACCTCGTAAGCAAACAAAGAAGAAGGATATTGTATATGGAGTAGTTGTTCGTACAACAAAGCAAATCAGACGTGATGATGGCTCATATATTTCATTTGATGATAACGCTGTTGTTATTGTAGATAAAGTTAAGAAGGAACCTAAAGCTGGACGTGTTTTTGGTCCAATTCCACGTGAACTTTCACAAAAAGGTATTGAAGGATTTAGAAAAATTGCATCATTGGCACCAGAGATCATCTAGGATTACCTAGACTTTAAACATTTAAATATTTAAATATAAAACCATGCACGTAAAAAAAGGAGACAAAGTAATAGTGATAGCAGGAAAGGAAAAAGGAAAGACTTCGGTCGTTTCTAAAGTTCTTCGTGAAGAAAATCGCGTAGTTCTAGAAGGTTTAAATAAAATGAAGAAGCATATTAAGTCAAAGAAAGCAGGGGAAAAGGGTGGTATTGTTGAAATCTCAATGCCAATACATGCTTCAAACGTAAAGCTTGCTGATAAAAAAGTTAAAGCAGAAAAACCAGTAGCAAAAGCAAAGAAAGTTGCTAAAAAAGCTGAGTAATTAAAAAAAGAGCGGAACCTTCGGTTCCGCTCTTTTTTTGTTTACAAATGACTAAATTTATAGTAGAGTATAAGTCTATTATCAAATAACATAAGCGTAAAAGCTTATAAGATAAGTAACGTATAGCGTACTCAATTAGAGACTAATCGTGCTTACAAAATAAAAATATGGCTAAATCAGCAGCATTTCCAAGTGTTAAAGAAAAAGAAGTATCAGCATTTCAAATTCTTGCAAAAGAATTCGGTTACAAAAATAAGTTAGCAGCACCTCGTCTTGTAAAGGTAACAATATCAGTTTCAACTGGTTCTATGTTAAAGCGTGATAAGAAAGTAAACGAACTTATTATCGATAGACTTTCAAAAATTACAGGACAACGCGCGACTATTCGTAAAGCAAAGAAATCAGTTGCTTCATTTAAAACTCGTGAAGGGGATCCAATTGGAGTAGCGGTTACTCTTCGAGGAGCTCGTATGTTTGGATTTTTGGACAAAGTATTTAATGTATCGCTTCCTCGTACAAAGGACTTCCGTGGATTAAACAGAACTTCTGTTGATGATATCGGTAATATGACTTTCGGTATCAAGGAGCACACAATTTTCCCAGAAATTAAAGATGAAGAATTGAAAGATGTTTTCGGAATGGCTATTACATTAGGAACTACAGCAAAGACAGCTAATGAGGCTACTAAGTTCTTCGAAATCGTAGGCGTTCCATTTAAAAAAGCATAATAAATAGCAGGTAGCCAGTAGCTTGTAGAATGTAGCTTAAAGATACAAAAGAGCGGAACCGAAGGTTCCGCTCTTTTGTTTCTAATAACTTCGTGTATGTTTAATTTTTATTATAGTAAACTTAATGAATATTAAATTAATAAAAATAAAATGGATATCCAACCTTTAAATAATGTATCAGCACCAGTATCAGCTCCTGTAACCAATGTTACTGGAGATGCACCAAAACCTTTTGCTCCATACGAGGAAATACAAGAAAAGAAAACCACAAAATTGGGTTATGTTTTGCTTATAATAATGGTTATTGTTGGCCTCTGGCAAGGGCAGGGGTTTATAAGCTCACTTGCCAAAAATATTCCTAGTCCAGAAAATATTTCTTATTGTGGAAATTATTTAAAAGGTTTAGTTGATGCAAAAAGTGGAGTTAGAACATATAATAATTATTCAAATTATGATTCTTACTATGGTTACGGGAATAACACTCTTTCTAGTTGTGCTTATTCGACAATTGAAAAGAAATATTCAATTGAAAATATAATAAAAGATATTATTCCTCTTCAAGAAAAAGTAACCTCTATTCAGGCGAGTTTACAAAGTATAGAACAAGCCATTTATCAAGCTCAATATAATATAAACACACAGAAGCAGAATTATAATATTTCTCTTCAAGAAAAAATGGCAGGAGAGAGCGGTACTGTTTACGATAAGTCTGTGGTAAAGAGTGGTCTTTCACAAGCAGAATCACAATATGCAGATCTTCAAACTCAAAAATTGAAAACTCAATCTGAATTAGATGAAATAAACAGGTCCATATCTGATATTGCTATAAAAAATTCTACAGCAATTAATAATGTATTTGATGAATATGTAAGTGCGTTTAAATTAGTAGAATTTGAAAGGGCTTTACTATTACTTCTACTTATTAGTCCAATTTTATTCTTTACAATTAGAAAATATTTTAAACATAAAAGAGAAAATTCACAGTATACAGTTATTTGGACAGCTATATCTATAATTTTTGCTTTACTTTTTGCTCAGGTTTTCTTTGTTTTTCTTTATAAGATTATTCCGAGAGAATTAATAGAAAAATTGATGGAATTCTTCGCACAATTTGCTTTTATAGTTACAATTTTGCAGTATTTACTCCTCTTTATTGTTCCAGCTATATTTGGAGGAATAGTTTATTGGATACAAAAGAAAGTTTATAACAAAGAAGCTGTAATGATTCGTGCTTTGAAAAATCATAAATGCCCATCTTGTACAATGAATCTTCGTGAGTCTGATAGATTTTGTCCAATTTGTCATTATCAAATAAAAGATAAATGTGCAGGGTGCGGAGGGGACAGGATAGTTGGGTTAGCATATTGCCCAATTTGTGGAGTAAAGAATAGTTAGCAAGTTAAAAGTCTATAAAGCCTGCCTCGGCGGGCGGGTCCATAAAGTTGAAAGTAAATACAAAGAGCAACCCCGCTTGCCACGCCATAATGTAATCATGAAGGCGAGGAAGGGGTTGCTCTTTGTATTAGTATTTAATTAAGCTACATTCTACAAGCTACTGGCTAATAGCCGCCTCTTGTTTTGCAAAATATTTTTCTTAGGTGTAGTATATAGCCACACAACAATTGTGTTGTGGGTATAAAAAAGGAGAAAAAAGATGGGCAAAAGACTGTATCATTATGAAATAGAAGAAAGGGCTGTCTCAAAAGCCCACACTTCTATGTATGGATGTCCACCAGCCAACCCGCCAGATTTCGATGAATCGAGGGATTCGAACGAGCAGTTGGACGCTTTGACTTCTATGGAAAGAGCTCAACAGCAGCAAGATTTGTCTCATTGCACAGATCCTGCAGAGGCTCTGATTGCTATTGAAGATGGTGCTCCTGACGGATTTGAACGTCGATCGACCCAAAGGGACTGAGAGTAATCCCAAAAATTGCAGGAAACCACTGCAATGATAGGTGTTCTATCTAAGAAGGCGGCCACAAAATGGTCGCTTTTTGTTGTTTTATTATCTCAAAAACCTATAAAATAGAAGCTTTTAAACCCTTGACAAAAAACATAAAATAGTGTAGGATATGGTCATGAAAAAGATTATATCAATATTAGGGTTTTTTGGTATTTTAGCGTCCTCTGCAGCCATTGCATCTGCAGCGTACTTTGACCAAACCCCTGTAGTACAATGCAACACACAAATTACAAGTAATTTACAATCAGGTTCTAGAAACGATGAAGTTTATACACTTCAATCAATGTTAAGTCGTGGTGGATATATGTATGTACAGCCTAATGGTTACTTTGGCCCATCTACAAAAGCTGCTCTTAAGCGTTTTCAAATAGATAATGCTATTTATCCTACAGGATATGTCGGTCCAGCTACTCGTAATGCTATAAATGAGAGACTTTGTGATAATGATGTAAGAGGGGAATCAAACTCTTATGACTCATATAGTTATTCATCTTATAATTATTCAACCGGTATTACTTATGTAGATAAGTTTGATCCATTTGTACAGGTTGTTTCACCTAATATTGCTAATCCATCTCTATATAATAATCCTCCTACATCAGCTGCAATAGCTTATAATGTAGCCCAATCTTCATCTCCAGTTATTAGTGTGTCTTCAAACTCACCAGTTTATAGTAATGTCGTTATCCCAACAAATATTACTCCAGCAACAACTCAAGTACAAAGTACAAATATAATCTATAGTCCTTATATTGGTTATACTTACGGTATAGTTCCACAATCAGGGGTTCTTACTATAAATACTCCATTAACAAACAGTCTTTATAATGAAGGAGATACAGTTAACCTTGCTTGGACTACAAGTAATTTAAACGCACATCAGTATCAAATTCTTCTTGAAAATAATTCATCAAGAGTAAGTAAGGTAGTTGCTTTAACTTCTACAAATGCTGCGTCCTTTATTCTTTCAAAAGAAATATTAGATGCTGTTTGTTCAGGAACTTGTGATAATAGTAATACTGGATCATTTAGTATTGTTGTAACAACTCCGATTACTGACATAGCAGGGGTTACATCTACTTTCCGTGCTGCTGTTTCCCCAGTTACTATTAAGCGTCCATATTATGGAACAGCTAGTGTAAGTATTATGGGAAGTAAGAATCCAGTTAATTCAGCAGAAGTCTTTAAACTTTATGTAAATGTTCCTACTGCTAATACTTATAACAATAATTACGCTCAGTACTCATTTAAGATTCGTGCTATCTGCGTAAACAGTGTTCAGGTTAGTATTGCTGGGGTAAATTGTGGTCAAGATTTCTCAATGCCAATTTATACAAATAATTTCCAAAGAGAAATACCAGCAAAAATCACAAATAACTCTTGGTATAAACAAGATATTATATTTGAAATAACAGCTGTTAATTCAAATGGAGTATCAGTTGGAACAGCCAGAACTACTGTTACAGTGAATCCAGAACCATACAATTGGTAATTTCAAAATAAATTGGCGCATTACTTCTCCGCTTGCGAATTTTTCTTCGTCAAAGTACTCCTTCGTACATTTCCTTGAAAAATTCCTAGGCTCCTTGTGCTGCATCCAATTTCTTTTGAAATAATAGCCTGAAGTTTACAGTCTAAAGAAAATATCAATACAAAAAGTGGCGCCGTAGGCGCCACTTTTTGTGTTAGTTTCTATTCTTTATAAAGAAAAAGCCTTATTTTATAAGGAATTAATACAAAATTTAGCTTGACAGACTATGTTATTTATGATATAATATCAAATGGATGTGTATCCTGTCTAACGAATATCTCGTTGGGCAAAAATTGTTGGAGAAAAAGCATGAGCATAAATCGTAGCCATAACGGCGCGTCAATCGAAGGCCCGGGAAGAATTTTTTGGAATAACAACGGCATGGTCATTGTGACCCTTGGCCAAGCTTTGGTCACTGGTTCCGATGAGAACACGATACTGCGGTGTTTGAGTCGTGGTGATGTTACTTTTGTTGCCGGTGATGGAAATAACATCGCCAATGGCAACGTCGGTAACGACATTTTCCTTGGCGGTGCCGGCTATAACCGTTTTTACGGCGGTGCCGGAGACGATATCCTAGATGGTGGTAGCTGGATCAACACCCTAGAGGGTGAAGATGGAAGTGACACCATCTTTTTTGGTCAGAATGACCAAAGTGGTGGGGGAGCTGGTGCCGACAGCTTCGTCTTCGTGTCAAAAGAAGACACGGGTAACGTCTCCTACGGTGACGTCTACAATGGTCAACAATTCGCGTTCATCCGTGACCTCAACTTCAAAGAGGGGGATGTGCTCGATCTGAGCATGACGAAGTTCCTCCACAGTGACATGAAGGTCGTGGACAATGCCTTGATGGTCTTTGGGCCAGATGGTATTCTCCAGATCGAAGGCGTCGGCCATGAGATCACCATGGCCGGTGGCATCGATGCTGCCATCAAGGCTGGCGGTCTCATGGTCTATGATCAATGGGATGTCATGACCCCGTTTGGGGTCAGCCCAGAAGAGCTGGTCCTGATCGGCGTCGAACCGCCATCTCTCCCTGGCTTCACAATGCCAGCAGTGAAGGGTTAAAAGAGCCCTTGTCCAACCACCCCGCAGAACCACCCGGCTCTGTTTGGGTGGTTTTGTTTTTTATATGAAATACCCGCTTCTGTATTTAGCTGCATCCTACAAGCTACTAGCTAAAAGCTGTCTTTTGTGTTAGTATTACTGAGCTGTCTTGTAATCCGTGTTTCTCCGCAAGTTTTAGGAAAAAACCTTAAATTTACGCAAATACACGTGATATTCAAACAGAGAAACTGGACTTTTTAACCAGTATCTATTTCGGTATCTATTAATTAGTTATTATTACAAATGGCAAAAACATCAACTATTGCACGAAGCAATAAGACGCCAAAATTCAGCACTCGTAAAGTTTCTCGTTGCTTTAAATGTGGTCGAAAGCACGGCTTTATGCGTGATTTTGGGCTATGTCGTATCTGCTTTCGTGAGCTTGCAAATGAAGGTATGATCCCGGGTATTACAAAGTCTTCTTGGTAGTCAAATATCAAGCTCACTATAGATAAAAAACATTATGGACACTCTAGCAAACATGTTAAACGGGATTAAAAATGCTGGTCTTGTAAAAAAGACAAGCGTTACCCTTCCTCATTCAAAAATGAAAGGGGCGGTTCTTGAATTACTTAAAAAAGAAGGATATATCAAAACTTTCATCGTATCAGAAGGCGTCAAGCCAACTGTAGAAGTTGTTTTGGAATATAAAGATAAAAGTCCACGTATAAATGGCGTGGAAAGAGTATCAAAGCCTTCAAAGCGTGTTTATACAGGTGTAAAAGATATTACAGCTGTTAAATACGGTCACGGTACTGTGGTGCTTTCAACACCAAAAGGTATTATTACAGGAAAAGAAGCCCGCAAGGAAATGGTCGGCGGCGAAATATTATTTAAAATCTGGTAACAACAAACGTATGAGCAGAATAGGAAAACAACAATTGAGTATTCCAGCAGGTGTCGAAGTAACTTTCGATGCCCATGCTGTACGTGTAAAAGGTCCGAAAGGGGAACTCGTAAGAGATCTTCGCGATGAAATTGTTTTCAAAACTGAAAACAATATAATCACTTCAGAGCCTCGTCGTAATGACAAATTTTCTCGTTCACTTTGGGGAACATATATGTCTCATATTCAAAATATGATACAAGGTGTGGTTACTCCATTTGAAAAGAAGCTTTTAGTAGAAGGAGTTGGATTCAAGTGGGATGTTAAGGGAAGTGATTTAAATCTTTCTCTTGGATTTTCTCACCCAGTAATTATGAAAATTCCAGAAGGAGTAACTGTAACTGCAGAAAAGAATACACTTACTATTTCTAGTATTGATAAAGAGGCTGTCGGACTCTTTGCAAACCAAGTTCGTCAGATGAAGAAACCTGAACCATATAAGGGTAAGGGTATTCGTTATAGTGATGAAGTTGTGCGCCGTAAGCAAGGTAAGAAGTCTGCATAATCTGTAATAAATATATGAAAACAAACATTAAAGCAGAAAAAAGAGAGCGTCTTCACAAAAAAATTCGTTCTCGAGTAACAGGGACAGCGGAAACTCCAAGATTGGCAGTCTTTCGTTCAAACCGTTATATGTATGCACAACTTATCGATGACGTGAAAGGTGTAACTTTAGCATCAGCATCTGATCTTGGTTTGAATGACAAGATGACAAAATTAGCTCGCGCAACGAAAGTTGGTGAAAAGCTTGCTATTGCTGCAAAAGATAAAAAAATTACTACGGTCGTTTTTGATCGTGGCGGGTTCTCGTACCGTGGTCGAGTACAGGCATTAGCTGATGGAGCAAGATCAGCAGGTCTTGTTTTCTAAGTCTATTCTAAAATATATGTCAGAAGAAATTAAAACAACAGAAGAAATAGTAGAAGTTATACCAGAAGCAATGCCTGTAGTTGATACTCCAGTAATAGCTGAGGTAATAGCAGAAGCTGTTCCTGTAAAGGTTGCAACAGTTGCAACAGGGAATGTTGCAGTTGCTCATGAAAGAGTTGAACGCGGTGCTGATCGTGGTGCTCGTGGTGGAAATAAAGGAGGTCGCCCAGGTGGAAGACAAGGAGGTCGCCCACGTGCTCCACGTGAGAAGCCAGAATTTGATAGTAAAACTATCAGTATTCGTCGTGTGACTCGTGTGGTTTCTGGTGGTCGTCGTTTCTCTCTATCTGTAGCTCTTGTTGCAGGGGATAGAAATGGTCGTATCGGACTAGGAACAGGGAAAGCGCTTGATACTCAAGTTGCAATTGAAAAAGCATTAAAGGCAGCAAAGAAAAACATGATGACTCTACGTCTTACAAAGAATAAGTCATTACTTCACGATGTAACTGCAAAGTTTAAATCAGCTGAAGTGATGATTATGCCTAACAAAGGACGTGGACTAATCGCTGGATCTTCAGCTCGCCCAATTCTAGCTCTTGCTGGATTAACAGATGTAACTGCAAAGTTTTATTCTGGAACAAAGAATAAGCTAAACAATGCACGTGCAACAATGAAAGCATTAGAAACTCTTGCATATCGTCACGGTGATGCACCAGTTGCAGCTACAAAAGTACCTGAAGCTGTTGTAGAAGTAGTAACAGAAATTAAATAAACAACTATGCAAATACACGAAATAAGACGCGAACACGCGCATAAGAAAAGTAAATTAGTTGGTCGTGGTGGAACACGTGGAAAGACTTCCGGAAAAGGAGGAAAAGGACAGACCGCTCGTGCTGGACACCGTGTTCGTCCTGCAATGAGAGATATCATTAAGAAACTTCCAAAATTGAGAGGTCATGGAAAGAATCGTTCAGTTTCAGTATTTTATCGTGGCCCAGAAGCAGTAGTTAATGTTAATGCTTTGAATGTATTTAAGGCAGGGGACATTGTTACTCCAACATCATTACTTGCAAAAGGTTTGATTCCTAACGTTTTCGGAAAGTTTCCAAAGGTTAAAATCTTAGGAACTGGTGAAATAACAATCAATGTAAAAGTTGAAGGTTGTGCTGTATCTGATACTGCAAAAGATAAAATTGAAAAAGCTGGAGGTGAAGTTGTAACTTTGGTTATGACAACTGAGCACTCAATCGGTCAGAAAGCTAAGTCAGATGCTAAGAAATTAGCAAAGACAGAAAAAGCTGCCGCTAAGAAGGCTCCTTCAAAGAAGAAGTAACAGCTA
>CAILKS010000027.1 GCA_903834855.1 uncultured bacterium
CCCGAAAGGAATGAAAGAACCTTATGATGCGCAGTTGTTGAAGGCGATTGAAGTAGTGAAAAGATAGTTTCCAGTTTTTAGTTTCCAGTTTCAAGAAAATGCAAATGCGGGTGGCCACTTCGTGGCCACCCGCATTACTGGAAACTTGGAAAGCTCTTATGTCCGCACTTGGACTAAATATAAAAGATTACTTTCCTATTTAGCTCCTCGTTAGACAAAATAAAAACTTGAAACTAATCCGGGGATACGCGAACAAGCCTTATTTGGTGATAAGAATACTTTCCCTTAAAATGCTCAAATACTGGGGTTAATTTTCTGGTTTCCATTTCTTCAAAAGCTTTTAGAATTTTATCTTTATCTTTTTTAGGGGGCAATACATGTTTTAAGTTAATCTTTTCTTTTAACTCAGCAAGCTTTTCAATATGACCAATAATTGTATCAACTGATAGATTTCGTCTTTCAGCAATTTCTTCAATAGAAACTCCCTCTTTTAATAATTCTTGAGTCTTTGTGTGTGAAGCAACTTTTTCTTGTATTTCTTCTGCTTCCTCGTCATCTAATTCTACTGTTGTACCACCTGAATTATTTAAAAACTTTTCTTGTAAATCTAATAAATCTTTTTCTTTATACTTTTCCACAGCTCTTTCTGCTTGTTCACTTTTAGCACGGAAAGTCATATCAATCTCACGAACAACTTCAGATATTTGCAAAGCTTGAGGGTTAAAACCAACTAAATGTAGTCCCTCGAGTGATTTTAGACGTGACAGCGCCACATAACCCTGTCCAGAGGTAAAAGCTCTGCTTAAATCAATAGAGGCCATATCTAAGGTCATTCCTTGGGATTTGTGCACAGTTATGGCCCAAGCAAGTTTGATTGGAAGTTGGGAAATTTCAGCCTTAACTTTTCCATCTTCTTCAACCCTCCAAGAGTCAGCTTTTATTGTAACCTTTTTGCCATTAGCTAATTCGATAACTGGAGCGCCTTCATTGTTAAATGAAGAAACTTTTCCCATAGAGCCATTCACATAAATTCTATCCGGACTATTTTTTATACAAATAACTTTTGCACCGACTTTTAATTGCAAAATCTCGGGTGCTAAACAATTATTTTTCAGAGATTCTAAAATCTTCCCTTTTCCTTTACTAATCATTTGATAAGATCTAATTTCACCTTTTACTTTTTCAAATTCTTTTCTATTTATTTCATCTACATTTTCATTGTGAGTATAAAGTTTTATATGATCCTTTGTATGCAAAACTTCATTAGCATTTTTTAAATATTCAAAATGTTCTTCTTCAACCTCACCAGAACGTATCGCGTTTAGTATAGAAGAAAGTTTGTCATCTTCTTGACGGAATTGTTCTGTTAAATAACAAATAACTGGTTTGGATTCTTTCCACGCTTTCGATGTAAAAGCAAAGACTTCTTGATTTTCATAAGTATCACCATTTTTTACAACTGGAGGAAGTTGAAAAAAATCTCCAGAAAAAACAACTTGCATACCACCAAACGGCTTTTCATTTCTTCTGATATGTTTTGCAATTTTATCTAACATGTCCACAAAAGAAGCATGAAGCATTGAAACTTCATCAATAATTAAAACCTGTGTTTCATTCCATCTTTTATATAAATTTGCTTTTTCTTCTATTGCATCAATATCGTAAGCATTTAATTTTTGTTTTATACCAATACCACTCCATGAGTGAATTGTTGTGCCTCCAACATGAGTTGATGCTATGCCAGTTGAAGCGGTTACGGCAAATTTAACTCCATGCTTTTTTAAGTATGTAATATAATCACGAAGCGCATAACTTTTACCAGCCCCTGCTGCACCAGTAAGAAAAGTAGTGTGTCCGAGTTTTAAAATGTCGAGCGCAACTTTCTGCTTCATTGGGACAGTATACCAGTAAGCAACTGTCAGCGGATAGTTTCAAGTTTTTAGTTTCTAGTAGATACAAACCTAGATTATCGACTTCGCGGGAATAACACAGATACAGGTACGGTATTTTAAGTTTCAAAAATTGCTTTAGATACCTAAACCTTGAGACTTGTTTAAAAGTCTAAAATTGCCTTAGATGCGAGGCAGAGAAAGTTTTTGCAACCAAAACGTACAAGTAGTACGTTGCGGGCGCAAAAACTTTCTCTAACAAAGCAGATGAGTCAATTTTAGACTTTTAAATACTTTCGGACGGCAAGTAAGGAAGAAATTACAGCAAGTACTGCACCAGATAATAATAGTAATCCCGCGAGTGAAAAGATGTGTTGAGTGAAATACAAATGAAGATTTAAACCCTCGAAGAAAAATACTGTTTTCTTCGCAACCCAAATAGTGGCAAAGAAGAAGAAAGTAAGGGAGAAAATAGTTGCAACAAGAGCATACAATAAAGCTTCAACAATAAATGGGCCACGAATAAACATATTTGATGCACCGACTAATTTCATAACAGCAATTTCATCTCGATAAACGAAAATAGCGAGACGGATAGTATTGTAAACAATCATACAACTCATCAAAATAAATACTACAGAAATCCAAAATCCAACAGTATCAATCCAACCTATAATATTATTTAATTTATCAATACTATCTTTTAATTGATAATAATTTATTTTATCCACGGCTCCACTTGAATCCCCCAACAATCCCGATCCAGATGAAAGTGCTGTCGCAATTGATTCATATTGTGAGGTGTCTTTGGCAATAACAGAAAGTGACGCCCCAAATGGATTTGTACCAAGCTCATCTAATGCTTGAAGGGTTAATTGATCACCACTATGTTTTTCTTTAAAAGAAGACAGTGCCGTTTCTTTTGAAGTGTAAGTTACTGATTTTACCTGAGAAAGTCCAAGTAATTTAGCCTTCACGTCACTTATTTGGTTTTCTGTTGCGTCTGTAGTGAAATAAACTCTAACATCTACCTTTTCACGAATTTGACCTAATGTGTAGTCAAAAATAGCACGAGATAAATAAAAAGATGAAATAATTGAAAGCGTAATCGTTAAAATAAAAATTGAAGAAAGAGAAACTGTTCGGTTACGATAAAAGCCTCTAAAGCCGGCAACAAGAATTCTTTTTGTTAGTGTAGATTTGTTAGACATAATTACATTGTAAATTTACCAGACTTTTGATCACGAGTAACACGACCATCCTCCATGGTAATAACACGTCGTCCAAGACTATCCACAATACCCTTATTGTGTGTTGTAAGAATAACTGTCGTACCTAAATCATTAATCTTTTTTAAGATTTGAACAATGTCATAAGTATTTAATGGGTCCAAGTTTCCAGTCGGTTCATCCGCAATAATAATTTCTGGACGATTAATGATGGCACGAGCAATGGCGACGCGTTGTTGTTCACCGCCGGAGAGCTGATGAGGGAAATGATGCATTTTGTCTTTCAAATCCACCAAGTCCATGACATGTGGCACATCTTCTCTAATATCTTCATCTTGTTTTCCTGCAGCCTCCATAGCAAAAGCTACATTTTCATAAGCAGTCTTGTTTGGAATAAGACGAAAATCTTGGAATACGACACCTACCTTGCGACGATAATTTGTCATGTCTCCTCCGCGAAGCTCGTGTATGTTGTCAGAATGAAAAGAAACAGTCCCTTCTGTTGGACCTTCTTCTGCAAGTAATAATTTTATAAGGGTAGTTTTCCCAGCACCTGAATGTCCGACAATAGATACAAGTTCTCCATGATTTATAGTTAAAGAAATATTATCTAAAACCTTATTACCATTTTCATATTCTTTTGAAACTCGGTCGAAATAGAGCATACTTTTATTATATCACATCCTCTATTTCAAAAATGGGTGGATAAAAGTTTATTGATATTAAAATGCTAATTTACCTAGTAAATTTTCAATTTTACAATTTTCAATTTTCAAAGTGATACAGAATAATTTTTTCAGCCAGAGGCTGATCAGCCTCTGGCTGAAGTTTTTAATGAAATACAAACGAATACGTTAATTTCTAGTTTTTAATTTTTATTGAATACATAAAAACACAATACAAAAACCCACCTCTTTGGGTGGGTCTTTCTAGTGGGATTATTTCGGTTTGGGTTGAATACCTTTTTCGGCCGTCTCGGCTTTTATTTCAGCAAGCTTGGCAGTGGCATCAAAAACAGGTTTTTCTGTTGACACAGCTCTTACTGCTTTTGTAAATGGATTGGGATAATTACGCCCATACCCAAGCCTTGAACCATAGAAACTGTGATAGCCTTCATTCCCACAGCCTGCCATGGTTTTTTCCACAGCACGTTCATAAATCGGACTCCTTTGTGGCATGATTTTTTCTCCAAAAGTTGAACAACTCAAATTACATAATACTATAAATTGAAACCAAAAAGTAGGAATTAAACAAAAGCTAGAAATCACCTTAGATACGAGGCAGAAGTGATTTTTATGAGGAGATGTAGTAGACCTACATTGACGAATAAAAATCACTTCTAACAAAGTAGATGAGGTAATTTATAGCTTTTTGTTATAGCTTTTGTTCTGCTTCAATAAAGCCGTCTAGCTCACCCTTCTCTAATACCGACTCAACATTACTCGTTTCAAAATCTGTACGATGATCCTTTACCATTTTATATGGATGCAAAACATAAGAACGAATTTGATTCCCCCATTCTATTTCTGTAGTTTTACTAATTTGCCTGCCTTCGATTTCGGCTTTTCTTTTTTCTTCATCTAATTTAAAAAGTTTTGCAGATAAAACTTCAAGAGCTTTTTGTTTATTTTGATCTTGTTGTCTTTCTGTTGCAACAGAGACAGAAATATTTGTCGGAATATGTATGACACGAACAGCAGTCTCGCGCTTGTTTACATTTTGCCCACCTGGTCCACTAGATTTTGAAGTTTCTATTCTTATTTCCTCAGGTGGGATATCTTTCCTCTGTACTTCCGGAATAATCGGCAAAACTTCTACCATAGCAAAAGAAGTATGGCGTTTAGCTTGAGCGTTAAATGGAGAGATACGAACTAAGCGATGTACCCCAGACTCATTTTTTAAATTTCCATATACGCTCTTACCGAAAATTTCAATTGTTACATTTCTAAATCCACCATGATCATTTTTATTATCATGTAATACCATATATGAATATCCTTGGCGTTTAAAATAGGCATCATACATTTCAAAAAGCATACGAGCAAAGTCCTCGCTGTCATCCCCTCCAGCTCCTGCTAAAATAGACATAATCGCTCCACCTTTATCTAAACTACTCACACCATCTCTTTTATCTTTTAATTCTTTTATCAATCTTATTACATTCTGAGCTTTTTCTTTATCATTCCAAAAATCCAGATTACTCATCTGAGCTTCAAGATTTTCTATTTCAAAATTAATATCATTAGTAGATTCCATAATTAAAACAATACCGCCTTTTGAGCGGTATTACAAGCCTTTAGTCTTTTTACTAACAGAAAATATCGCACTCCTTCCGCGATTATTAAGTCGATAAAAAGAGGTTTCTTTCGGAAGTTCCCCGCGAAAAAAATCAGTTATATTTTCATCTATATATCCACCATAAACAAGAATATCTAATTCTGACTTAATACTTTTAGGTTTATATTTAGTTTCCTTTTCATTAAAGACTTTACGTCTCAATGAATCAGAAACATTTAACATAAACTCAAGACTAAGGGGATATTTTCGACTATGAATAACAGCAATTTCTTCTGCGGTTTGGTAACTTTCCGAAACACATTCTAAGACCCGCCTAAGTGGCATGTCTTTCATAATGTCATCTGCCATAATTCCCTCCTTTTATAATTATTGGAACAACTATATAACACTAAACAAAAAATGATGTGTTGTCCAATCTCATATGTTAGAATACTTGGTATTCGCCAGAACAGCTCGGTTGGCAAAGAAAAATTGACAGCTCACTCGTAACGAGAAGTCAACCATTCTTAGATTAAGAAAGCAAATTTAAAATAAGCCAGAATAGCTCAGTTGGTAGAGCATCTCACTCGTAACGAGAAGGTCGGCAGTTCGATTCTGCCTTCTGGCTCCAAAAAAACTATGAAAGAAATATACATAATCCGCCACGCAGAAAGTATCTCAAATGCAGGAGAAAAAACAGATAGCCACGACACTATACCACTTTCAGAAAAAGGTAGGGCGCAAGCAAAAGAACTTGCAGAAAAATTAAATGTAATTCCTGAATTAATTGTTGTATCTTCATATTCAAGAACTAGAGAAACCGCAGAACCTTTTATTACAAAACACTCAACTGTCCCAATTGAAACTTGGGATGTGCAAGAATTCACCTTTTTAGATCCAAAAATCTATCACGGGACAACAGGAGAACAAAGATTTGAAGCAGCAAAAAAATATTGGACTGAAGCATCTATACATCATAAAGAAATTGAAAGTATGGAATCTTTCTCAGAAATGACAAAAAGGATGGCTAAACTTATAAATGATTTAAAAGAAAGACCAGAAAAAACTATAACAATTTTTAGTCACGGAAGATTCATTCATGGCCTTAAATTATATATGGAAAAAGTTAAAGAAATCGGAAGATATGATTTAACTGATAAGGAATTGAATGAATTAAAAGAAATTCACAAAGAAGGAGTGTTGGGTATTATAGAAGGTAAAAGAAAATTCCCAATAGATAATGCAAGTGTGCATAGGATTGAGATATAAATATTTATTATGTATTTAAAATTAAAAGTTATTACAGATTCCAAAATAGAGAAAGTAGAAAAAGTAAAAGACGATGAATATCGTATTTGGACTAAAATGCCAGCTTCCAATAGTTTAGCGAATACTCGTGTTCTTGAAATTATTAGAAATGAGTACCCAAATCAATCTGTTCGTATCGTAAGTGGTCATCATTCCCCTTCAAAAATTGTTTCTGTCGGATAATTTTGCTAGAATGCATTTCATTGTGTTAGTAAGCCGTTGTAGCTCAGTTGGTAGAGCACGTCATTGGTAATGACGAGGTCAGCAGTTCAATCCTGCTCAACGGCTCAAAATGTCTTCGCTTATTTTTAAGCCGTTGAGTTCAAATTCGCTTTAACGAATTTGAACGGACGTGAACTGCTTCACGTCACGCAGGATTAAATACGGGGTCGCGAAATCATCTGCGAAGAATGAGCTGATTTTGTGACCAATCCTGCTCAAACTCAACAACTTAATCTTCTACAATCTACTTCTTTCCTATCTTATTTTCTTTTTTAGCTCTATACTCCTCAATCAATTTATGATTCCCTGAAAGTAAAACTTTTGGGACTCTATATTTTTTTCCATTATATTCATAAATTTCTGGACGGGCATATATTTCATGACTTGCTATACGATTTTCTTCAAGAGAAAGCTCATCATTTAATACACCCTTAATCTGACGTGAAATAGCATCAATACACACCATAGCGGGCAATTCTCCGCCTGTTAGGACATATTGTCCAATACTCCACTCCTTGGCTTTCAATATCTTTTTTACTCTATCGTCTATTCCTTCATAACGACCACAAATAAAGATAATATCTGTATATTTTTTGGCAGTATTTTTTGCAATAGTATTTGTAAACATTTCTCCACCAGCATTGAAGATAACTACTAAACAGTTACTAGTTACTAGTTTATAGTTGGTAGTTTTTAGATTCTTAAGATTACTTTTATTAATTCGCTTTTCTATTTTCTTTTTTATATCATCGACACAGCGAATTAGTGGATCAACCCACATAACCATACCCGGGCCCCCACCATATGGCTTACCATCAACACGACGATGTTTATCAACCGTATATTCACGAAGAGAATAAGTATTCACTTCAATTATTTTACTTTCAATGGCACGGGAAATAATCGACTCAGCAAAATATGAGTCGAACATGTCTGGAAAAATTGTTACTACATGAAATCTAGTCGGCTGTGTTTTCATACTTGACATACTAGCAAAAATATAGCAATATTGCAACAGGCCGATAGTCAAAATCAACTGTTCATTAAGGAAAAAACATGGTACGAAAACTACTAATACCTCAAGTAAGCAAAGAAGACGAAAAACGTGCTTTTAATATTTGTCTTCTCGAACCAGTCAATTACACGATACACGAGGTATCGGATCAAATTGGGGTTATGCTCGAACTTTTAAAAAAAACAAAAAATAAAGAAGAGTTCCAACGAACTATTCTGATTCTTCTTAAACTCTGCGAAAATCAATCATTTCTTGCTAACTCAATAGTAGAAATAGCCAAATCTATGCAAGAAAAATCTGAGGAGAAGACAAGTGAAAAACCAAAAGTTCATTAAGAAAAATATTCAGCTTTACTTACAATTGTAAGTAAATTATTCAACATTCTTTGGAGGCTAAATATGACAACTATTCGAGACGAAAACAAACCTGCTGATATGAAAGGCATTGCCATGTTGCTTGTCATCGGGATTGCTGGTATCAGCGCTGTCATATTCTTGGCTGTGAAAGCCTTCGGGTTTTAACAGATATGAATAGACAAATAGAATCTGGGCGCGATCTACCGATCGCGCCCATTTCTTTTTCTATATTTAAATTTTCTTAATCAGCATTATAGTATCGAAGAAAACTGCTTTAGATACGAGGCGTGAAAGATTTTTGTGACCAAGACGTACGAATAGTACGTTGCGTGGAGCAAAAATCTTTCGCAACAAAGCAGATGAAGTAGTTTTGTTAGATACTCTTTAGATCGTTCATTACAGCGTCTATATCACTTGTGTTGTAAGCTGGCATATAACTCTGTCCACCTATTTCCTCTTCTTCTACTTTTGGAGCTGGAACATTTGGAACACGATTGCCACCATTATCAGCTCGGCCTTCTGGTTCATTAATTTTCAAATTTACACGAGCACTATTTTTCATACCAACAACACGAAGCAAAGTACGTAATGCCTTTGCTGTCGCACCATCACGTCCAATTATTTTTCCCATATCAGCACTCGCTACATCAAGTGTAATTAAAACACCCATTTCATCGACTCTTCTATCAACTTTCACCTGATCGGGATTATCTACTAATGCTTTCACTACGTATTCAACAAATTCTTGATCTTTCATATTTTATTTTTTCTTATATATCTATCGTAACAGTAAATTGGTAATCAACTATATGAGTTATACACATAGAACCTAAGCAGTAAGTAAGTAGCAATCAGTAAAAAGGATAAATGGTACGAAGAATTATAAGCAAAGCTTATAATTCTTCCAAGTACTCCCAAATTACTGTTTGCTGTCTGCTTATTGCTTTTATCTAGGCTGCTTTCTTCTTTTTGGTAGTTGGTGACTTCTTTGGAAGTACATTCAACTTCTTTCCTTCTAATACTCCTTTAGAAATTAAAAGGTTAGTAACTGTAGCTGATGCTTGAGCTCCTTTTGAAATCCAATATTTAACACGGTCACCCTTAGCTTCAAAAATTCCAGCTTTAACATTGTATGTTCCAACAATCTCAGTGAACTGTGAAGTCTTTGGCTTAAGGGTACTTTCAGTAACAATAAGTCTAAAATGTGGGTCGTTCTTTCGTCCTGTACGTTGTAATCTGATTTTTAACATGACGCTTATTCTAACATAATATTATAAAAAAGGAAAGCCCTACACGTCTCGAACTGGTCGAAACGGCAGGGCGTTCACGAGAAGGTTCCTTTTGGGAAAAATAAAACCCTAACGATACACGGAGCATCCGGTAAACACTCGTGATTTCCAAAGGCAAGCAACTTTGTAGCGTGACAGTCACAATTTAGTTTGGCATTAAGCATTGGGCAGATTTGCTCGCTAAAACCAATACCTGAGGCGTATGCTGTAACTTCTTTTCGAAACAATGCTTTTACCATTTCTGGTGTTGCTATTTTGTTTGGAGAAACCGAGATTGAAAGTTCTGATAACGAGGGACTCATATGGCATTCCTCCTTTCTAAAAACTAATTTTACCATTTATTTTATTTAAAGGGAAATTTATTATAAAAAAACGATTTTACACAGGTTTTTAAATAAACCTGATATATATACCTATTTGATACAACTAGTACACTAGTGCGTAATCTATCATTCTCAAATCCAAATTCGCATTTTTAACTTTAATTTTTACTGGTGTGCCGATTTTATATTCAACCCCTGTTCTCTCACCGAATACTCGTCCACCTTTTTGGTCATAATTATAAAAATCATTCCCCAAATCACGAAGTCTTATCATACCTTCACATTTACTTTTCTTTTCTTCAACGTAAATTCCCCATTCGGACGCGCCTGTAACCATACCATCAAATTCCTGACCGATACGATATGACATATATTCAACTTGTTTGTATTTAATACTTCCACGTTCTGCATCACTGGCCTCTTTTTCACGGCGACTAGCTTGCATACATAACTTTTCATATAGACCACGCTCAGACTCAAGCGGATAATCACCATCTAACACTCGCATCAAAAGTCTGTGAGTTAAAACATCTGGGTAACGACGAATTGGAGATGTGAAATGAGAATAATAATCAAATGCAAGACCATAGTGTCCAACATTTTTTGTACTATAAATCGCCTTCGCCATTGAGCGAGTGATGTGAACCTGAAGAAGTGCCTTCTCTGGTCTGTCCCCCATTTTTTCTAAAAGATTATTTAAATCCTTCGATGGAATAAGTCCGTCCATAAAACGAACTGTATAACCAAGTCCACGAATGTATAAATCTAAATCATGCATTCTCTCTCCATCTGGTTTATCATGAACACGATAAATACAAATTGCTTTTCCTTCGCCGTTTACTTCTTCCTGCTTTTTTGTAATAAATTTACTAACATGTTTATTTGCTAAAAGCATAAACTCCTCAATTAATTTATGAGTATCCCCACGAGTTTTTATATAAACATCAACTGGTACACCTTTCTCGTCTAATTTAAATTTAACTTCATCAGTTTCTAGTGAAAGTGCTCCATTATCAAAACGAGCTTTGGTTAACTTCTTTGCAATTACATTTAATGTATTTAATTCTTCGTAAAAATCACCTGTCTTTGTATCTAAAGTTATTTGTGCATCTTCGTAACTATAACGACGATGAGAATTAATTAACGAGCGACCAAACCATTCATTATGAACAATACCTTCATCATCTAATTCAAGTACGCATGACATAACAAGTCTATCCTCACCTTGAACAAGTGAACACAAATCATTTGAAAGAATTTCTGGAAGCATTGGAATACATCGATCGACAAGATATACAGAAGTTTGACGAGCTATAGCTTCTTCGTCCAATGCCATTTTTGGCTTAACATAATAAGATACATCTGCAATATGAATACCAACTTCATAATGATTATTGGGTAATTTTTGAAATGAAATAGCGTCATCAAAATCTTTTGCATCAATTGGGTCAATTGTGAAAGTCGGAATATTACGAAAGTCTCGACGATTAGCTTTATCAACTTCAGATATTCCGCGTGCTTTTATAGCATTTGCCTCTCCTGTCACTTCTTTGTTATGAACATCACTAAAACCACGTTCAAGGGCATAAGCCAACATTTCAGCATCATTGTCCCCTGGATGACCTAGGGCAACTGATACTTCTCCAATTGGGGATTTCTTTGCGTCAGTCCAGTTCGTTATATTAACGATTATTTTCATTCCAACATCTGCATCTTTTAAAGACTCTTTTGGGATAATCACATCTGTATACATTCGCTTATCATCAGGCACAAGGAAATACATACCGTTTTCTTCTTCAAGAACTCCAGCGTAACCCTTGCGACCACGTTCAACTATTTGAGTAACTTTTCCATAAAGCTCATCCTCACCTTTTTGATTTTTATGTTTTCCAAGAACTTCCACTTCAACAATATCTTGATGAAGAGCGGTGTGAAGATGAGAATGGTCAACAAAAATAGTATCGTTTTTTCCGATACCTTCTTCAAATAACGCGAGATCTGCCACACGCACGTAACCATCCTTTTTTGATGTAATACTAATAGAACCTGTAAAAAGTCGTTGCATAATGATATGCATTATATCACACTTTAAATTTCGAAATTAAAAAAAATAAATACTTAATTAATAAATTTCTTTTCTTTTTAAACTAATCCTGTAAACCAAACGGCATAATTTTTTGCTAAAAATTTGCCTCATTCTCGCGCCGCCGCGCTGTGAAAGTTGGTTTAAAGAATTAGTTCGAGGTTTATTTAAATACAAATACCTAAACTTGATAAAATATATGAAAGTGATAGTGTTATGCCTAGAACCGTTCTTGGTTCAAAATTTTCACAAACCTAAATTATTGGAGATTGTAATGTTTTCTGTTAAAATCACAACCAAAAATAATCCGAATGAAGACTCAATACAAAGGGCTAAAGAGATCGTCGATTGTACCAAATCACTCATTCAGGAGATACTGAAGGCAGACTGGTCAAAAACAAACATTGATGTCAATTGGGTTGAAGCTGGGGAAGTCGATGTCATGAGCGAAAAAGTTCGTATCGAAATCACCACCGATGTTTCTGGTTGGTTAAAAGCTTCGGATATCAATGTCCGTACGCTATCCCAAGGTTTGATAGCCATGATGCCGGAACTCTGGAAGAACACCACCATCTGGGTGATACCAGCCAGCCACGTACTGGTTTGATTCCAGGCCAGTATGCAAGAAAGCCACCCTCGGGTGGCTTTTCTAATTCCTAAGTATTCTCTACAAATACTTTCGCACTGCTGTGCTCAGTATCTTCCTCGCCTTCGCTCGTCGACCTAAATGCTACAAGCTAATAGCTGTAAACTACCCCACAAGTCCTTCCGCTTTCTTGAAGTCGATTGATAAAAGTTTACTACTGCCATCTACTCCAATTGTTACGCCATACAACATATCACAATGATTCATTGTCTCGCGATTATGAGTTATCACAAGTAATTTACTTTTTTCTGAAAGTCTTTGCAACATCACACCATACTTTTGAGCATTTGTTTCATCCAGTGGTGCGTCTGTCTCGTCGAGTACCATAAATGGCGGTGGGGTAATTGATGACATAGCAAATAAAAGGGCAATAGATACTAAGGCTCTTTCACCACCTGAAAACATATTTATTTCTTTTACTTTTTTATTTGGAAGAGAAACATCAATATCAATTCCCTGTTCTATTATTTCATTTCCTTCTTCATCAACTTTTACTAATTGAACAAGTGATAATTTCCCTTTTCCACCAACAAAGACTTCTCCAAAAAATTCACTAAAAACTTTTGAAACTTCTAAAACACCGACATTAAACTTTTCTGTCAAAGATTTTGTTAAATCATCAATTAAGATTAATAATTTTTGCTCACTATCTTTTATATCGGTCAATTCTTTTGTTAAATATTCATCACGATCTTTTGTGGTTTTATACTCGGCCAATACCTCTTCACGATTTTGAACTCCAGCTTCTTCAATACGAAGCTTTGATCTTTCTATTGCACGCAATAAATCTGCCTTTGGTGTTTCTTTATATTTTTCTTCTGGCACGCTATCTTTATAAATTAAAATATTTTGCCCAATTATTGCCACACCTTCTTTTAATAGAGAGTCAAAATATTGTTTACGTAAAGCAAGTTCATTTTCTTCTTGTTTTATAAGAGCAATAGTACTATCCAATTCTCTTATCTTACTTTCAAGAATCATAACTTTCTTTTCTTCTTCATGACGAGAGGTTATCTCTGTTTTAGCATCTTCTTCTACATTGGCTAATTTTTCTTGTAAAGATTTTATTTCAACATCTAAAGTCTTTTCTTTTTCTTTATGTGTTTGTATTTCTAAAACAATTTGTTCGATGTCCTTTAATATTTTTTCTTTTTTAGAAATCTCTTCACTGTCATGTAGAGTAAAAAAATCTTCAACCTTTTTTGAAAGATCTGTTACTTTATTTTGAGAATTTTCTATATCTTTATCAAAAATATATTGAGAAAGCGTTGAAAAATCTACTTTAAATTCCTTATGGGTTTTTGTGAAATTTTCATAAGAAATAATTATCTCTTTTAATTCTTTTTCATGATTTAAATCTTTTTCTAAATATGATTTTTCTGTTTCTAATCTACCTTCAGTTTTTACAAATTGATCACGTCGTAAATATAAAGATTTTATCTCTGCTTGTAATGTTTGTTTTTCTAAAATAGAAGAATCTTTTTTATCATATGATTTATTTTTTAATAAATTAAGTTCTTTATTTATAGAATCTGTAATATGTGAGAGTGCAGCAGATGTTCCTTTTTCTCTGATACGTTCATGTAAAATATTTATTTCTGCTTCTTCACGATTAAGATAAGCAATTAAAAGCCTCTGTAAATTTTGACACTCTTCTGCTTCTGATTCTATTTTTTTAACTTGCTTTTCGAGAGAAGTTAAGTGGGGTTTTATTTCTAAACGAAGAAGTTCTACTTCATGAACGTTTGTTTTTACTCGTTCTAATTTCCTTTTACTTTCGTTTAGTCGCATATGATAAATACGTAACCCGAGCGCATCTTCGAGTGCTTCCTTTCTATCCCGAGGAGATGACAACAAAATTCTATCAGCTTCACCTTGATTTATAATCGTATGAGCACTACCACCTATACCTGCAAAAGATAAAAGCTCTTGAACATCTTTTAAACGCACCTTTGCATCATTTAATGTATAGTCACTTGTTCCATCAGAATAAATAGTACGCGCTAAAACTAATTCATCGTAAATCAAAAAAGGAGCTAAAGTTTCACTCGCATGAGAAATTTCTGTTTTCTCTCTGTTATCAATAAACATAACTACAGAAGCTTTTGAAAGCGGAGATAGGTGTTCAGAGCCTTTAAAAATAACATCTGAACCAATTTTCCCACGCATACTTTTCATGGATTGTTCACCTAAAACGAAACGAATAGCTTCAGCAATATTTGATTTACCGGAACCATTTGGCCCTACAACACCTGTTACTTGATGGGTTACGTCCAGTGTAGTTTTTTTAGCAAAAGACTTGAATCCTTGAATTGTGATGTGAGAGAGACGCATGAGTAAAATAGTAGAGAGTTAAGAGGAGAGAGGTAAGAGTAATACAAATACACACTCAAGACGTAACTTCCAGATTAACTAAATTGTAACATGCTTTAATACCAAGAATGTGCACAACTAAATTAACTTTATCTGTTAATTCTAAAATTTTTAAACAAATATGAATAAAAATATTTTACAATTTTAAGAATCATAAATGAAACAATATATGCAAATACAATTCCACCAATTATGTCATACCAAAAATGTACCCCAGCTAAAACTCTAGCCATTCCTGTGATTAAAGCTAGAACAAAAAGTATCACACCTGCACTCTTATCAAATCTATGCATTGAAAAAGCTAAAGCAAACATAAAAGTAGTGTGGCCAGATGGAAAACTATATGGATCACTGGGAATAAATAAGGCTTTAGTTAAATCAGGGCGAGGGTGAGCAATTATATCTTTTAATAAGAGAGTAAAGATCCAAGCTAAAATAGATGATCCCACTATAATTAAAATATGTCCTATGTGATATTTACGTTCATGCTTTGTAATAACATGAAAAAAAGCATATACAATAGATATATAAATTGGTATAGCTGATAAAAAATAAATTATGTGATTCATGTTATATCTATAATAGCATCTATGTTAAACTTTATGACATGACATTATTTCATTCGCTTATATTAGGAATTATTGAAGGATTTACAGAATTCTTACCAATTTCATCTACCGGTCATATGGTTTTAGTTTCTCATTTTCTAAAAATGCCAGAAGATGCTACGCTTGCAACTTTTGAAATTGTTGTACAAGTGGGTGCCATAGCTGCTGTTGTGGTCCTCTATTTTAAAAAATTATTTGAAA
>CAILKS010000028.1 GCA_903834855.1 uncultured bacterium
GACCTCGTGCTCGTCTTTCATCCGCGCGTCGCCGGGCTTGAGGAAAAGCGGGCCGTCTTTTAAATTCGGCCTTGGAATCTCGATTTTCCTGCTCTCGGGCTTTGGCTTTGTTCTTTCAAATTCTTCAAAAAATACTTCAAAAGCAACCTTCTCAATATCTGTTTGTAATGCCTGTTTGTCTTTTCGGTTTTGTTTATATTCAGGATAAATTGCTTTACGATATGAGCTAGAACCCTTATCGCAGGCTACAATTACATGAGATGCTTTATATGATTTTTTATAACTTTCTATAGTTTTTATATATTCATCACAAAAATCTGTAGCACCACTATGCTTCCATCTAAAACCCATATTGATTGCATCAATTATTAGTAAATTATTATTATCAGCTGTAACTTGTTTGAATGATAGTGACATTATTGTTTTTCTTTATTAAATTAACTACTAAGTCTAATGAATTCTCAGATCTTAACTCAGTACTGCCATTAAACTGTTTTATAGGCAGCACAGATTTAATGTTTTTATTAGATAGTATTTCCTGTTCTAGAGCCAGTATGTCTTTACCTTTACCAACGGCTAGTATTATTGGTTTTATTAATAGTAAATTTTCACCTATATGGGAAGAAAGTTCACTAATACGCTTACCTATAGCCCTAGAAGTTACTCCAATTTTTATGTATCTATAACCGTCGATAATTATATCTAATACGTATAAAGTAGCTTTTTCAGGATAATTTTCTTTATTATAATACCCAAACCCTTTGTTACATATAGGACACCCAGAGCCTTGTTGAATATAGCTATATTTTGTATCCCAGGTATATCCACAAGATTTATGTTTTAAAGTAATTGAAGATAAAGATCCCTTATATTCAGATAAAAGCTCCATGTCCGAAGTCTTTAGTACTTCTAACACTTTATCTAGTGAATTCATCCTACTATGTACAGAACATATAGGACACTTAGCGCCGGGCTTCATTAGTGCTTGTGGCCTGGTTTTCCATTCGTGATCGCATACTCCGCACATATGTAAAATAGATATAGTACTTCCTTTATAAGATTCTAGGGGTACAAAGTCTGTATTTTCTTCTAAAAATTCTACGTATTCGATGTTAGTCCTGGCTTTTGTTACGCTATTTATAACTTTTAATCCCAGTCTATTAGCTTTTAAACATATAGCTTGTAAAGGTCTACCTGGAAACTTATCTTGTAAAATTTTATTTTTTCCATATATTGGATATATTTCTTTTAATAGAGTTATATCCTCGGGAGTCCAGTTAGGGTATTTTGACATATTTATTTCATAAAAATTGCTATATGTGTATATTATACTATATATAGCAATAAATGTCAAGGATAAAATTTTAAGTATCTATGTATCAAGTCACAAATTCTGGTTGCTCATACTTGAGCCAGTCTTCTAGTAATGCTATATAAAACTCATGCGTTTCGTGTTTGTAGTATAAACACCGGTAGTCTTGGCTATTAGGCATATCATTAAATGCTACAAATACTTTACTTCTGTCAAATTTAAATATTAATAGTGGTTTTTTAACTACTTGCTGACCTTGACGAACTGTTTGTTCCCAAAACTCTACTAATTGCGGTGTTTTTGATGTTAATAAGTGCGATGTTAAATGATCTTTTTCGTAACCTTTTACTTCTAGACACCAAAGGTTAGTTCGCCCAGGTACGTATAAGTCGCCTTTTAGCAAATGTTTAGGGTCTAGTGCGCCAGAACCAGGCACTCTTTCCCACCCTAAACCGGTGTGTTTTTTCAAAAGATCACGTACTGTAGTTTCAGTACGTGCACCTTTAGCTCTAGCGTCTACAGCCATTACTTGGCCAAACTTGTATTTTTTTAATGCAAAAATATACCATATTACAACTCTATATGTGAAACGTTGTTTTTCTTAACAACATTTATTTTTTCTAGTAATGGATGGCTAAAGCCATGTGAAACTAGAAATGTATTTAAATATTCTTCTTGAAGAAGAACTTCTACTAATTTTTCCTTGCCATCAACATCTAGTGCTTCTACAGTTTCATCAAGAATCAACAAATTGATACGAGAACTTGATAGTGACTGCATTAGCTTACGGATTGCTAATAAAGTTGCTACGTTTACACGAGCGCGTTCACCACCACTTAATGCTAGAATATCAATATCCTTGCTGTTATCTGTGATAACTACATTTAGTTTATCACTAGAACTGATACGGAAAGCAATTTGAAATCTGCCATCAGATAAATCTACTAAATACTGGTTAGTTAGTTCTTCTAGGTCTTTAACCAAACACTCTATTTTATAGGCTACTAATCCTGTAGTAGAAAATGTTTTTGATAAAATATTAACAAGACTCATCTTTTCAGATAGCTCATGCATAGTACCAGAATACTTTTCTAAGTCTTCATTCATTTCTACTAATTGTTTTGATACTATCTCAACACGAGTGTTATGTGCATCTGCTTCGCGGTTGTGTTTTTCAGCTTTAGCAACAGCTGACTTTAGTTCTGTAAGTTTATGCTGAAGATCATCAAACTGACGTTGTAAGTCATTTTGATTCAATAAATCTTCTGGCAGTGTTGTATCAATTAAAGAATGGTATTTTTCCCACTCTTCTCTTGCTTTACGAGCTTTATCCCACTCAGAAACTTCAACAGCTATTTTAAGCTCTTGTTGGTTATATACTTCAAGAACACTGTTTATTTCTTTTATTTTTTCACTAGCAGTGGTTTGCAAGTGCTGTTGTTCGGCTAATAATAAAACAATTTTTGTTTCATCAATAGCTTGTAAGCAAGTAGGACAAGTGCCAGAAAGCCCATTCATTTTTCTAATAAAAGCCTGAGAATCTTTAATGATTTTATTATTCTCTACTTGTTCTTTAACAAATGCTGCTTTTTTATTTGATAGATCTTCTACTACTGGTTCCAAAGGTATAGGAAATAGCTTTAGACCGCTTTGAATCTGACGATAAGTATTATTTTTTGTGATCTTTTTATTAGTTTGTTCTAAAGTTTGTAGTTTAGTACTAATTATAGACTGTCCACTAATTAAGTTGTCTTCTATTAATGGAACAGGCATTAATAGTTTAAGTTTTAAATCAGTATTACCGTATTTATCAAGCCAACTATTAACAGTTTTAACCTGAGACTCAACTACAGCAATTTCTTTTGATAGGCCTTGGGCAACTTCTTTGAAGATTTCTTGCGCTTTAGTATATTTACCTAAGTTTAGTAATTCTATAAGGAACTTTTTTCTAGCCGTGTCTGGTGCAGTAAGAAATTCTAAGCTAGAAGCATTTGATTGGTATACAATTTGTGCAAAAGTCTTTTGATCAAAACCTATAATTTCCTCAATCATTTTATATGTTGCAGTAGCGGTGTGCGCTGAAATATCATTGCCTGATTTGAACAGTTTTACACCTTGCGTAGTGCCGCGAGTAGTTTTAATTTCATATCTAACACCATCTTTATCAAAGTCTAGTTCAATTGTATAACTTTTATCTTTAGTGTAGCGATTAAGAATATCTGCTTTTTTAATTCCTTTAGAATTCTTGTTAAATAAGACTTCTTCTAGAATCAGTGCTATACTAGACTTACCGTGCCCGTTCTTACCTACTAATTGGGTTAAAGGGCTGTTAATAAAACTTACTACATTATCCTTGCCATACGAAAACGCATTAGACCAACGTAATGTTTTTAATGTAATCATCCAATAATTTTCCTTAGTTCTACTAATCCACCAATATATTCACCATTAAGAAAAATTTGCGGCACACTACGAGCACCTGGAACTGCTTCTGTTAATTCCTGTTTTGTGGCATTTTCACCTAACATTTTAATTTCGTAAGGGATACCTTTAATCTCTAGTAAATTCTTAGCTTTATTACAAGCAAGGCAATTTTCTTGAGACCATAAAACTGCTTTACTGTTCAAATTTGTCGGCATAATTTTGCATTTCTTTAAGTACATTTTCCACAGTTTCGGGAGGTAATTCTAAAATAAAAGTTAAATACTCTGATACTTCTTCTGACATGGTCATAGTAGGGTCAAGAATAAGTGCAGATTCGGTAGCTCGTTTGATTACTTTTTTATCAATTAAGTCAGAGTTTTCTAGATTAGCTAATTCAGCCATATCGCCTTCAATCTCGTAAATTGTATGATGATAGCTAGTAGCTGGTTTTTCATCATAAACTCCAACAGTTTTACGGATAAGTTGTGGTAATTCTAATTTTAGCCATTCATGTGAATGTGTAAAAGTATCAAACAAAATAGTCCCAGTATCCACAGTATGTCTGTGAAAACTTGTTGTAACCGGACTGCCTGGATACAAGATATTACGTTGTGAATTTTCATAAGAATGTAAGTCGCC
>CAILKS010000029.1 GCA_903834855.1 uncultured bacterium
GCCGCGAAACGGCCACCCGTATGTTATATCCCCTTTTTTAGTTTATGCACAATATTATTTGACATAAATCATATTATGTCGTAGTATACATTTACCAACATTTGGTTGGTGAATAAAATAGGAAAAGAAAAAATGAGTTACAAAGGACAAGAGGCATCTGTTAAACTCCCTCATGGGGTTTACCCAGTCGGCGGCACAATCGATGGTGTATGCCAAATGGCACACCATAAAGATAAAGGTAGCGAGCTGCCACATGGCAAAGCAGTCACCATTATCAAAGACTGCATCGCGGCAGTCAAAACATGGGGGGCCTTCTTTGATGGCCACCCGGTAGAGCTGGTTCAAGTGCACGGATATCGTGGCTGGTACATGAAGAACGCCTTCAGTTTCCACTGATCATCCCCGACCGACGCCAAAGCGGCCTGCATTACGCAGGCCGTTTTTTTATTTTATTAGGACTTACGAACTTAGCGACCTCTTCTAACCTCTAACTCCTAACAATCCCTGATGCTCTTCTGTATTTAATTCACCACACTTTTTCCATTTCTTTCCACTACCACATGGACAAGGATCATTTCTTCCGACTTTTTCTTCTTTATGACCCAGATCTATTGCAACCTGTTGATTTCTATCTGCTTGATTATTTTGCATTGCAATCACGCCATCAATATTTTCAATAAACAAAACCAAATCATGCATTATAGTTTCTTCCATTACTTTAAACATGTGTAGACCTTCTTTTTTATATTCAATAAGTGGATCACGCTGACCATAGGCACGCAAATTAACACTGTTTCTCATATGTTCCATTTGATCCAAATGATCCATCCACAAACTATCTATCATTTGAAGCAACATCATAGAAAGTACACCGGTAAAAACTTCTTCAGTATATTTCTCACGCTTCTCTTTAATTAAATCTGCAATTTCGGGCTTAATTAAAGTTAATGAAGTAAGAGTTTCCTCTAAATATTCTGTATTCTTAAATAAAATCTTACGACGCTTTTCATAAATACTTCTACGTTGATGATTTAAAACATCATCATATTGAAGTGTATGCTTACGAGTATCAAAGTGGAATCCTTCTATTTTTTCCTGAGCAGATTCAAGAGCACGAGATACTAATTTTGAATCAACTGGTTCATCTTCTGGAATTCCAAACTTTTCCATCATGCCTTTTATATTTGTTGAACCGAAAACTCGCATCAAGTCATCTTCTAATGATACGAAAAATTGTGTCTCACCAACATCCCCCTGTCTTCCAGAACGACCACGAAGCTGATTATCAATTCTACGCGCTTCATGACGCTCTGTACCAATAACAAATAATCCGCCTGCAGCGAGCACGTCTTCACGTTCTGATTCTGTTGCTTGAGGACCGCCTAATTTGATGTCCACTCCACGACCAGCCATGTTTGTCGCAATTGTTACTGCACCTTTCTTTCCAGCTTCAGCAATAATCTCCCCTTCACGCTCATGATTCTTGGCATTCAAAACTGCATGAGTAACACCAGCATGTTCTAGATATTTTGAAAGCACTTCGTTTTTTTCAATAGAAATAGTACCAATCAAAACTGGCTGACCTTTTTCATTTAATTCTTTTATTTTACGAGTAAGTGCCTTCCATTTTCCTTTTTCTGTTTGAAAAATATAATCATTGTGATCATTACGATTAATCGTATTGTGTGTAGGTACAGGAGTTACTATAAGTCCATATACTGTATAAAATTCTTCTTTTGAAGTATCCGCTGTTCCTGTCATACCAGATAACTTTTCATAAAAGCGGAAATAGTTTTGGAAAGTAATAGACGCAAGTGTGCGTGACTCTTGTTCAATCTTTACATTTTCTTTTGCCTCCACTGCTTGGTGAAGTCCGTCTGACCAACGGCGTCCAGGTTGCATACGTCCAGTGAATTCATCCACGATTATGACTTCATTATCTTTCACAACATATTCACGTTCACGAAGGAATAACGCTTTTGCTTTTACCGCAGTTTCTAAATGATGAACATAACGCATACCTTCTACAGAATAAATATTTGATATACCGAGCAATTCTTCTGCTTTTGTAATTCCATCTTCTGTTAGAGAAATCGCACGCTGCTTTTCGTCCACCGCATAATGATCACCTTCAATTAATTTATCTGCAATAGATGCAAAAGTTTTATACATTTCACTAGACTCCTCAGCTGGTGAAGAAATAATAAGTGGTGTACGTGCTTCATCAATTAAAATAGAGTCTATTTCGTCCACGATTGCATAATGGTGTTCACGTTGAACAAGGGCGCTTTCTGAATAGCCAATATTATCGCGTAGATAATCAAAACCAAATTCATTATTTGTTCCATAAGTAATATCCGCGGCGTACGCTTCTTTTCTATTACATGGTTTTAGAAAATCATAAACAACTTTATATGCACCTACATCATCGCGGTCTTTGTCTTCTTCTTGATGAGTACTGTCATATAAAAATGATGACTGGTGATTTATAACAGAAACAGAAAGACCGAGTGCGTCATAAACTTGTCCCATCCAAACGGCATCACGACGTGATAGATAATCGTTCACTGTAACAATGTGTACCCCACGACCAGTTAAAGCATTTAAGTAAGCTGGAAGTGTCGCAACAAGTGTCTTTCCTTCACCTGTTCGCATTTCCGCAATGTGACCCATATGTAAAAGCATTCCTCCAGTAACTTGCACACGATAATGCATCATTTTAAGAGTCCTGCGTGACGCTTCACGCACAAGAGCAAAAGCTAGTGGTAGGACAGCTTCTAAAACTTTCTTTTCTGTTTCTTTTAAATCCTTTCCTGTTAGTCCAGCGATATCTTTTTGTACCCGTTCTTTAAGGGTGATACTTCTTGCTTTTAATTCTTCATCTGTGAGAGTTTTTAATTCATCTTCATGAGAAAAAACCCTCTCGACTGTAGGTTGTAACTTTTTAATGAGTTTTTTGGACTCGTCTGGAAAAAGCTTTGTAATGAAAGACATGTGGGTTTGATTATAACATTTTTACAGGTATTTGTCTTGTATTTTAAAATGGATATTTAGTTTAATATATGGGTCTAATTTTCAATTTTGCAATTTTGTTTTTCAAAGGAATACCACAAAATTTTTAGTTTTTAATTTTTAATTTTTATTGAAATGCAAAATACACAGGGTCTGCCTGTGTAAATTAATGACACAATAAAAAACAAATTCAAATACAAAAAAGGTAAAAGAAAAACCTGCCGGGGGCAGGTCTTCTGGTGCGTCAGGTTTGAACTAGACCACTACGGGTGAGCGCAATTTGCTCATCTTGTAGTAATACAAGCATTTGCGCCCGGCGGACTTTGTGAGCTCGTCGTCGAGATTGAACTGGATACCGTAATTACGCGACTCTTCAGAGAGAAGTGCAACTATTTGGTTAAGTTCATCTCCCGAAACAAAGGCAAGAAACCCATTGTCGAGTCTGACACCATTGGTGCCATTGTCATTGGATTCACGGGTGCTGAAACACACCGCGCGATAACCATGATAGCCCTCAGGGGTTGTTACTATGGCAAACCCGATGCCATCCCTGATGAACCCCTCTCTGGATTCAATATAATTTGCTACTGTCATTGAAATGCTCCCTTAATAGTTAGTAGGTTAAATTGGAAAAATATGAAACTTCCTTATTTAAACTATAACACTTTTAAAATAAAGTCAATAGTAGAAAAGATTAGTCTGTTTTATTTAAAATCTATAGCGAAACTATACATTCCCATACCACAAACACCCTGTAATGTATCTCCTGCTTTATAAGTACCAGCATCAATTATTGTCTCACCAGTATTTGGCAACATTTCTCTATACTTTAATGACGGAATAACAAGCGCAGCAGAACAATCATATGTACTATTAGTTTTAACAATTAATTTTGTTGGGATACCAGCTTTAGCAAAAGATTTTTTAGGAGAATAACCACCACGCGCTGTGATAGTCACATATTGAACTCCATCTTTAATTACACTGTTTTCTTCATTTACAGAATCATTCTTCAAAACTTTGTTAGCCCCCTGATCCACTACAACACTTTCTGTATTACTATCACGAGTAACAAAATATCCTGTCCCTCCTATAATTATAATTGCGATAATAACTGCTGTAACATTTTTCATAGATAAATTATATATTAAATAAAGGATTAATAATACCTAAACCAGCAAGTCCTGAGAGTAGAGAAAACATTCCGAAACCAATCACAATCACACCCACTGTCATAAAAAACAATTCTGCATATTTTGATTTAGCAAATGACACTGAAGTGAAAGACAAAAGTGCGAGTACTGGAAGTGTGCCAAGTGCAAATGATCCCATGATGGACAATCCAGAGAGAAATCCTCCACTAGAAAATGCTGACACTTGCATTGATTGAGTAAATCCACATGGTAAGAAAAATGTCCCCACACCAATAAGTAATGGCGTGAATGTTTCGTGTTCAACTTTTCTAAAGAAAGAAAATATGCCACTTGGTAGTGTAAATTTACTTTTCTTAAATACTCCAACAAGGTTAAGCCCAAGTGTTAGCATAATAACCGAAGCAATAACTCCTAAAATTGAAGAGAATAAGAAGTTAATACCAACTTCTTTACCAAGTAATCCTAAAACTCCACCCAAAACAGCAAAGCCGACTAAACGCCCAGCATGAAAAAGAAATATTGGTTTATGGTTTGTCTTGTCCTCCTGTGTAACTTTTGCTGAGAGTGAAAGCACAAGCCCACCGACAATTGCCAAACAAGAAGATACCGACGCAACAAGTCCGATTAAAAATCCAGTAACGGGAGTAACTCCCCCACCTATTCCAAAATTTAAAATACCAGACTTTTGTAAAATGAAAAATATTGCTAAAAATAAGATTCCGATTGGTAAAGCTTTCCAAATATCTCCGTTACTCTTTTTTTCCTCCACAACTTTTTCAAGTGTAAAAGAGTAACCAAAGGGTTTCACTAATTCTGTTAACTTTTCTGCCATTTCTTTCGATTCCAACTCTGTATTTGTTTCTAATTCAACTATTTCATTTTTTAAATCAACATGGGATTGAATAATAAAATCTTGCTCATTTAAAGTATCTTCAATCAAGATTTTACATGATGCACAATGTGTCCCAGAAACATAAAATGTGTATTTTTTCATATTTTTATTTTTATAATTTCTTTGCTTTTAAACTAAGAGAATTAGATACAACAGAAACACTAGATAACGCCATCGCTAGTCCCGCAAAGACTGGATTAAGAATTATACCCCAGATTGGGTAAAGTAATCCGGATGCAACAGGTATTCCAACAACATTATAAATAAATGCCCAGAAAAGATTCTGCTTTACCGTTCTCATTGTCGCATGTGAGAGTTCAATTGCTTGAGAAATTTTACGAATATCACCGTGCAATAATGTAATGCCAGCTGACTCAATAGCAATATCTGTCCCTGTTGCCATTGCAATACCCACATTTGCCTGCACGAGTGCTGGTGCATCATTTATTCCATCTCCGACCATAGCAACAATTCTACCTTCATTTTGAAGCTCTTTTATTTTACCAGCTTTTTCGCTCGGTAAAACTTCAGAAATTACTACATCAATACCAGCTAATTTTCCAATATGTTGTGCAGCTAAATGATTATCTCCTGTTAACATTATTACTTTTATACCTTTTTTATGAATATTTGTAATTGCTAATTTTGCTTCATTTTTAAGAGTGTCTGCAAGTGCAATCAATCCAACCTTTTTATTTTCTATTTCAACCACCACCACTGTTTTACCATCTTGCTGTAAAGATTTAATTCTTTCATCTGTATCACTTTTTTCTGGTTTATGAATATAAACACTTTTACTAAGAACTTTTGCTCTTACACCCACACCATCTAATGATTCGAAATTTTCTACTGCTTCAAATGGAATATTTTTCTCAACTAAATTTTTTGCAATAGAGTCTGCTAGTGGATGACCAGATAATTTTTCAACACTTCCAGCAAATTTCAATATTTCGTATTCATTATATTCTTCACTTAATGTCACCACATCTGTAACTTCTGGTTTTCCTTTTGTGATTGTTCCAGTTTTATCAAAGACAATCGTATTAACTTTACTTAAAAGCTCTAAACTCTCTGCATCTTTCACCAAGATACCGTGTTGTGCCCCCTTACCAACTCCAACAATAATCGCAGTTGGTGTCGCAAGTCCTAGTGCACAGGGGCAAGCGATCACAAGCACTCCAACAAATGAAAGTATTCCATAAGATATAGCAACTGACTGTCCAATAAAATAACTACCAATAAAAATCCAAGACAATAGTGAGGCAAATGCAATACCTAAAACTACTGGTACAAAAATACTAGAAATTTTATCAGCCATCGCTTCAATCGGAGCTTTACTCCCTTGTGCATCCTCTACCATTTTAATTATTTGTGAAAGCATCGTATCACTACCAACTTTCGTAGCTTGGAAAATAAAACTCCCTTGTTTATTTATTGTAGATCCGATAACTTCATCTCCAACAATTTTATCTGTTGGGAT
Source organism: uncultured bacterium (assembly GCA_903834855.1). Lineage (GTDB taxonomy): Bacteria > Patescibacteriota > Minisyncoccia > Phycocordibacterales > UBA5272 > UBA11704. Next base: position 6,539 of record CAILKS010000029.1, read on the forward strand.
TGATTCACCTGTAATCATAGACTCATCAATAGAAGTTGAACCTTCAATTATTTTCCCATCAACTGGAATTTTACTACCTGGTTTTACAATAATTTTATCTCCAATAACAACTTCATGAATTGGTATTTCAGTCTCTATTCCATCACGAATCACTATGGCTGTTTTTGCTTGAAGACCAAGCAATTTCTCTATAGCTTCACCGGTCTTTTGTTTAGAACGAGCCTCTAAATACTTACCAAATGTCACAAAACCGATTACAACAATAACAACATCAAAATACGTATAATCAGGCAGTGAAAGTAATAGCTTAGCCTGTGGGAATAAGGTGACAATGACACTATAAATGTAGGCTGTTAATGTACCAATACCAATGAGCGTGTCCATATTTGCCACACGATATTTCACAAAATTTACAACGCCATTAATAAAAGGCTTCCCAATCCAAAACATTACAACTGTCGCAATCAGCATAGAGATAGTGTTAAATAGCTCCATTGGAATTGGAAAATTTGGGATAAAAGAAAAAGTCCTAGCACTAATGTCCCACATCATAGCCATAAAAATAAATAATGCTATTGGTAAAACAAATTGTGTTTTACTTTTTTGCTCTTCTAATTCTTTTTCTTTTGTATCTTTAGATACTGATAATCCTAGGTGTTCACTATGATCCATACCTTCCATTTTCATATTAGGATCCATCATTTCATGAGATGAAGACAAATTATAGCCAAGCTTCCCTATTTCATTATTCATCACATCTAAATTTACTTTTTCAGAATCAAAATTAACAGATGCCTTTTCGGTTGCAAAATTAACAGATACATCATCAACACCATCTAATTTAGAAAGTTTTTTTGTGATAATTACGGAACAGCTAGCACAATGCATTCCATTAACAGTAAAAGTTTTTGTAGTCATGGTTTTTTAAATGTTATACCAACTCTTTCTCCATTCAGATAACATATTTACCCCACCTGAAAGGAAGGCTTCCACTGCATCTGCATTATTTAAAACTTCTAATCGACTAGATTTTGTTCTGATATCTTTAGTCATAATAATTCCATTTTGATGATGAGCAATTAAGGCATTAAGAAAACGAAGATCAAGCTTTTCATCATAAGCACCAAGTTTTGGTCCTATTGGATCAGCTACGGTTTTTGTATCGTTATACCAAGTTTTTTTCCAAGCGTATAATTCAGCAATTGCAGCTGGTTCATTTTTTAATATATCTTTTGCAAGATTCTGCACCTCTACACGTTCACTTTTTTGTGCTTGTTCTGCAAGTAACATTGCTCCTCTATGATGAGAAATCATAGCATTTACATATCTTAAATCTATCCACTTATCTGCGCGACCCAAATCCATAACATTTTTGTCATACATATTTAAAGAATATGATGGTGTAAGAATATAACCGACAGCAATACCCATAATTCCTGTGATTATAATTAGAGCACTTGCTAAATAAATTGAAATTTTTGTCATATGTTTGAAATAGTTATTAGTTAATAGTTATTCGTTATTAGTTATTCGTTAATACAATTACCGGCGTTTTAAGCGGTAAACCTTAATCATTTCCTCTACTGCTTTCGATTCTTTTCCTTTTTTAATTTGATGAACAAGGCAAGTACCTAAATGACTTTCCATAAGCGCATCTTCCACACCAGAGAGTGCTTGTTTAACAGCTGAGGTTTGAGTAATGATATCAATGCAATAAACATCATTAGTTACCATTTCTTGTAATCCACGCACCTGCCCTTCTATAATTTTAAGTCGACGGAGTAATTTTGTATTTAGGGGTTTCATGTTTTTTAAATTAGTTTCAAGTTTGTAGTGGGCAGTTTCAAGAAGACACAGATTCGTGTTCGCTACTTACTAATTGCTAATTTCTTTTTTCATTGCTATAAATTCTGCTTTTGTAATTTCACCTTTTGCATATCTCTCCTTTAAAATTTCAATAGCATTTCCATCTTTATTTTCTATAGAAACATTATGTGAACAATGTCCACCAACACATTTTCCATGTCTAAAAAAAGCAAAAACTGCCCATATACAAAGAATCCAAAATAAAACCATAAATATTGTCCCAAAACCAAACATGTGATAAGGTGTGAAATCGTTATAATAGTACATCATAATATTGCGTTTATTTATTAATGTATCCATTATACCCCCTAGGGGTATAGCCCGTCAAGCTGATTTATCCCCTATTTTACAAAAACCTATTAATTTCTAATAAAAACAAATGGTTGATATACTCATATTATGCAAATGAAACAACAGCTGGGGGCACCACAAATGCCAGTTCCTGAGGTGGCAAAATTAACCCCGCAAGATTTAGAGGACCGTGAAGATTTTGAATATCTACTTTCAATAATGGAAAAGCAGAAGGCTGTTGGTATAACTCAGCCAGTAGATTACAAAGATGCTATTTCTTACAAAGATAGTATAGAAACGTTTCTTAAAGGAACTTCTCCTGAGGGTTCAGTAGCGACGCTTTTTGATAATGTTATCTTTGATTTCGATGGCGTTTTGTATGACACTACTTATTCGGTTTATAGAGCGCTTGAATTGACTCTAGAAAGAAAGGGAAATAAAAGTATTCCTGCTCCATCAACGATTGAAGAAATAGCAGGATCTTATCAAGCGCCGTTTCAAAATTATTATAAAAGATTCGGTATTTCATTAAAGACTCATGAAGAGCTTATATCTTTTCGAGATGCCTATAGAGAAGTTCAGGCACAGATAAATAGCGAACACCATACACCAGCAGCACTCTATCCAGAAACGAAAGCAGTTTTGGACTTTTTAAAGAAAGCAAAGAAAGATAATCCAAATCTTAAATTGCATGTAGTTTCTGCGGGATCAGAAAAACAAGTAAAAGGCATTCTTTTGGCCGAAGGTATTATTGATGAGTTTGATGAAATACACGTAGAATCTCATGGTAAAACTGAAATGATAAGATCTATAGCAGATAAAGGAATAGAAGGAAGGACTATTATGATTGGTGACCTCCCTAGTGACATCAAAGATGCTCAACTTATCAAGAATGTGAAAACTATTGCGGTTGCTCGTGGTGAAATAGAACAAGAACGTTTAAGTATGTATCTACCTGATTATGTTGTAACAGATTTAAATGGCCTCTTTGATTTAAAATCATTAAGTAAAGAATTAAGAGAGAAGCAATAAATACTTATTTTAATTTATTAATAACAAAACTATAATATTTATCAGCCAATTCTTGATGTGTTTTATCCTCCCCTGCGTATGATGTCTGAACACAAAGCATAAGAGCAGACTGATATATTAAATCAAAATCTTCTGTTTTATTTTCAAAAGAAGTGACTTCCATAAATCCTCTCTTGTATTCTTTGTATGCTTTTTCACCTCTTAAAACAAAAATATCAGTAGCTATTCTAAAAAAATTCTCATTTACTCTTGAGGTTCTCCATAAAGGTTTAGGCAGCAGCACATCTACAAATGTTAACTTCCCTTCAATATAGATGGCATTAGCACTATGACAATCTATTACAGCAACAAAATCTTTATCTGTTAAACTTTTAAAGCTCTCTATTGAATTATCAACATAACTATCTATATATTTTTCAAGCTTTAAAGTGAAGCCTTCTGTTAGGGGTGGTAAATTTTTAGCCCAGGAAGTCAAATCAATAACTCTTTCTTTCATTATTTCATAAAAGTTTTTTTCTGTACTTGGTTTTAGTTTATCTGATTTTGTCATCTGAGCAGCTTGTTTACCCATAGAATAAAAATCATCCTCGGATAGATTAATATTTTCATTTAAAATATTAATTAAAAAATCTGAGCTATTTATTATTTTCATCTCAATAATAAGTTCATCCCCGCCCGTTAAATCAGATAATTTAACTACACCATCCACAATATCAGCTTGTTTTAAACCTAAATAAATATTTGGACTATAAAAATGATTCCACTCATAATCTTTTGAAATAAAAGCTGTGCGAACCTCACCTTCTGACATGTCACTAAAATATTTATTCCAGTGTTCGTTGTCTCTTCTATACAATTTAAGGGCTATATCATTTTTTCTAAAAATAAAAATATAAGAACTACCTGTTGAAATAACTTCTGGCACTTCTTCCATATAGCCAAAAACTTTTCCTGATCCTATAAGCTTAATTGTTTCTTCCATTTTTTATCTTTATATTATCTCCACTGAACGATTACCACGGTCAAACAAAACCTCTTTTGTAAATTGTAAATATTTTACTTTAAGTCTAACCTTGTCTTTTTCTTCTGTTTCAAATGCCTCAACAAAAACAGATTCACCAAAAGATGGAGCGTTGTATTTACCAACATTTTCTATACCAAAAACATCATCAATGATATTAGTAATTATTTCATAATGAGAAACAGCTACAACATGTGGGATTTTTTCATCCTCACGTTTTAAAGCAAAACGAATCAAATATTCCATAGAGCGATAAAGTCTTTCTTTCTTGTGAGCGTTCGGTTCAACAATTTCTGGTTTATTTTGAAATAAAGGATTTGTATAATGATCAATACCTAATTTTTCTGGATCAAAATCAAGAGACTTAAAATGTTCTTTAATGCCTTCCATGTTGTGAAAGTCTGTGGAACGAAGTTGGTCTATAGATCTCATTTCTTTATCTTTCAAACCAGCACCTTCTGCAATAAATTCTAATGTACCTTTTGTTCTAGCCCTTGGGGAATGTAAAAGATAAAGCTCGTCATCTTCTCCAAAATGTTCTTCGTTTTTAAACTTCTCACCTGTTGCAATAGCGTTTGCTACACCAGCGTCGGTCAAATCATGGCCGATGTCTTTATACACAGGCTCCTCATGACGAATCAATGTCAATTTAAATAAAATTTTAGGGCCCTGTTCTTTTGAAATTAAGTCTTTTGGTTGTTCCATATATCCATATAATACATCATTATAATTTTTATATGAAATCCATATAAGACCGTATTATTTTTATTCCAAAACTGTTTTATATACAAGGCAGGGAAAGTTTTTACGACTAAGATGTACAAGACGTACATTGCTGGAGTAAAAACTTTCCCTAACGCAGTAGATGAAATAGTTTTGGAATAAGAAAAGAAAAAGCATCCATGGGAGTGGATGCTTTTTCTAAGTTCACAAATGCGACTATGCGCGCTTTGCTGACTTCTTTGCGGCTTTCTTCTTTGGGGCTGCCTTCTTTACTGCTTTCTTGGCTACCTTCTTTACCGCTTTCTTTTTTGCTGCCATAAAATATTTTATTATGCAAATCAGAGAGTATTTGTAATTTTTATGATCACGACCGCGACCATTACTCTCGATACACTAAGTATGACACTCATACACATACATACAAGTGAAAAATAATTTTTATATGTGGATAACTTTTTTATTTCAAAATTTTTATTTTTCTACTAAATGCAAATGCAAAGCAGTCGCAGAAACAGCTGTTGGCCATTAGCTTGTAGCTATTAGCTTTAATGAAAAAATGACCACTTTGTGGTCATTTTTTCATTAATTTTTTATTTGTATTACTACATTCTACAAACTACTTGCTACTAGCTGTCGTATAGTTGTGTTTCACTGCTCTACACCTACAACCGTGCGGTTCGATATGTTCTTTCACAAATTCTTCTCCATAGTCATAACAAATTTCTTCTCCTGTTTTTATATCTTTAATAGCAATTACAAAAACTCTCCCCTTCTTTATATCACTTTCAGCATTCGCATCTTCATCACAAGCATGATTACAATAACGTGCGATATTCCACTTAGGCGATCCATCAATAGTCCTCTTTGTATTTATTTCAAAAAGATATTGATTCTCAGTCATATCATTAGCTTCCTTAGTGGTGATAATGTTACCAATATATTCGATAATCATCTCCCCTTTTTTAATATCTTCTCCAGCAAATAAACCCATCCCCTCTAATCCTCGTTTAACTTTAACAATCTTAAAATGATGATCTGGAAGTTGTTTCTTGTTTGGAGAAATTTTACTAATTTTTTGTGCTAAGGTCTTTGAACCTTGTTTTAGAACTTTAGACTGTTTTTTGAACATGTTTATGGTAGGATTACTATATAAAAGAAAGTATAAGGTTATCACATACTATATATATGAAGCAATCACCACAAAAAAATTTAGAGCAATTAATGAAGCCGTTTGACGCTAAAATGGTCGAACCTTCTTTATATGAAATGTGGGAAAAAGGTGGATACTTTAATCCAGATAATTTAAAGGGTGAAAGAAAAGAATCTTATACCATAATAATGCCACCACCAAATGCTAACGGCTCACTTCACGCAGGCCATGCTCTTTTCGTGACTGTGGAGGATATTCTAATTCGCTTCAACAGAATGAATGGCAAACGAGCACTTTGGTTGCCAGGTGCTGATCATGCTGGTTTTGAAACTCAAACAGTTTATGAAAAGAAATTAGAAAAAGAAGGACGTTCACGATTTGATATGAAGCGTGAGGATTTGTACAAAGAGATTATGGACTTCACTCTTTTTAATAAGTCTTTTATGGAGGGACAACTCCGCCTGCTTGGGGCTAGTTGTGATTGGTCGCGTGAAGTCTTTACATTAGACGATGGAATAATCAAAACTGTTTACAATACTTTTAAGAAACTGGACGACGACAAACTTCTTTATCGTGGAAAAAGAATTGTTAGTTGGTGTACAAAACATCAGACATCGCTTTCAAATTTGGAAACACAGCATGTTACAAGAAAAGATCCGTTCTATTATTTTAAATATGGACCATTTACCATAGGAACTGTTCGCCCCGAAACAAAGTTTGGTGATAAATATGTCGTAATGCATCCAGATGATGAACGTTACAAAGAATACAAACATGGTGACAAGCTCACTGTTGAATGGATTAATGGACCGATTGAAGCCACAATTATAAAAGATGAGGCAAGTGACCCAGAATTTGGTAGTGGTGCGATGACTATTACTCCGTGGCATTCAGGAGTAGACTTCGATATCGCAAAAAAATATGATTTAGACTTTGAGCAAATAATCGATGAAAGAGGAAAATTGCTCCCTATTGCAGGAGAGTTTGCCGGTATGAGTATAAAAGATGCACGTGAGAAAATTGTAGAAAAATTAGATGCAAAGGGATTACTTGTAAAAACAGACAACGAATACTCTCACGATGTTTCTGTTTGTTATAAATGTGAACGCGAACTTGAACCACAGGTCAAACCACAGTGGTTTATAAAAATGAAGCCGTTAGCAGAAAAAGCAATTGATGCAGTTAAAAATGGTGATACAAAAATCTTGACTGAACAGCATGAAAAAATCTTTTATCATTGGATGGAAAATATTCAGGACTGGAATATATCAAGACAAATTGTCTGGGGTATACCAATTCCTGCAAAGTTATGTAATGAGTGTGGCGCTGGATATGTAGATATTGAAAATAAATTAACTGTGTGTGAAAAATGTAATGGGGAACTTATGCAAGATCCCGATTCATTTGATACGTGGTTCTCTAGTGGTCAGTGGCCATTTGCGACATTACAAAATACCAAACCAGGAGATTTTGAAAAATACTATCCAACACAAGTTATGGAAACAGGTTTCGATATATTATTGTTCTGGGTTGTTCGTATGATGATGCTTGGAATATATGTAACTGGTAAAACCCCATTTAGCCATGTTTACCTTCATGGATTAGTACGTGATGCAAAAGGAAAAAAGATGAGCAAGAGTAAAGGAAATGTTATTTCCCCTCTTGATATTTCAAATCAATATGGAACAGACGCACTAAGAATGGGATTAATTGTAAATAATGCCCCTGGAGTGGATATGAATCTTGACCCTAAAAAAGTTGAAGCCTATAAAAAATTTGCTAATAAAATTTGGAATGCCTCACGTTTTGTTCTTGAAAGAACGGCTGATTATGTTGGCGGTGCGGAATTAAATGACGAAGATCAAGCAGTGTATGACGCATGGCAAGAGAAAAAAGATGCCATAACAAAAGATATAGAAGACTTTAAATTACATATTGCATCAGAGAAAATATATGATTATTTCTGGAAAGTTTTTTGTGATGACATCATTGAAACTAGAAAGACTAGAATATTAGAAGACAACGATAAAGCCAGCGCTCAGGCTTTATTATTAAAACTTCTTCGTGAGCAACTTATAGTTATTCACCCATTTATGCCTTTTATTTCTGAAGAATTGTGGAAATATGTTAAAAATGAAGAGGATGATTTGCTGATAGTAACCGCTTGGTAGCAATTTGTAATTAGTAAATAGCAAACAGGAAAACACAAAGCGTGCGACCTTCGGTCGCACGCTTTCCTTTTTACTAATTGCTTTCTGCTTTCTGCTTTGTAAGCTTTATAGACTTTATGAACTTTCAACTAATGCATCTGTGTATAACTTCTCACATTTATTGACATTACTAGTTGTATACTATGTTCATACACATCTAACTTCGTAATTATTATGCTTAAAGAAAAAAAATCATTTTTTGAAAGACTTGCCGGTTCCATTAGTGTTGATGATGAGGACGAGCCAATCGTTCCATTTGAAGCGGCTGATGACGAAGAAGATATTCCAATAAAACATTCCGCTAGCAAAGTAAAAAGTAGTCATATGCCTATGCCAAAAGCATCTACACATATAACTTATAATGAAGAAGATGAAGCTGATATGGAAGAAGGAGAGCTTTCTGTTGATGTCTATCAGACAGGTACAGAGATAATTATTGAAGCTATGGTTGCTGGTGTAAAACCAGAAGATCTTCATCTATCAATAACTCGTGATATGGTTACTATTAAAGGACGCCGTGATGGAAATACTCAAGTTACTCATGATGATTATTTCTATAAGGAACTTTACTGGGGAAGTTTCACTCGTTCAATACTACTTCCACATGAAGTTGAAATTGAAGAAGCTGAGGCTGTTGAAAAGCATGGACTTTTGATAATCAGATTGCCGAAGATTGATAAGGCAAGACAGACCAAACTTAAAGTTAAAAGTATATAAGTCATAAATTGTTTCATCTACTGCGTTACGGAGCCTCTCATTTTTACTCAATGTACTCCCTCGTACGTCTCCTAAAAATGTTTCTCCGTGCCTTGTATCTAAAATAATTTCTGACTTATATAATACGGAAATACAAAAAACCGGTCTTACGACTGATTTTTTGTATTTGTGTATTCGATAGAAAACTCTAAACCATTTCAAATTATTTATCTGAACAATTACTTTTTTCTAAAGATAGCTTCATTATTGCCCCTGCCACTTTGTTAGTATCACTACCTTCCTCAGATCTCATAAGCACATGCCATGCACTAGCTCCAGCATCACTACACTTTTTTATAGCTAATTCAATAGTAGCTTTATCTACCCATATATCTACATCATTCCAATAATCATCTTTATTAGTATTATTTATATAATTCATAATTACAGGATAAGCATCTTTGTCTTTATCAAAATAAATCAATCCTCCTAAATAACTATGTACAATATCTCTATTCAAAGGTTCTAATTCGTATGCCTTACTGTATGAATCCAAAGATTCTTCTAGCCTTTTATCATTTCTTAATAAAATACCCCTCAAATTATAAAACTCTGCAGACTTAATACCATTAATAGAAACTGCTGAATCAGTATCTTGTAATGCTTCATTGTATCTTCCTTCATGCCCAAGAGAAAAAGCTCTCATGACATAACCCACTTGTTCTTTTGGTTTTAATTTTATAGCACCGTTAAGAGTTTCAATAGCTTCCTTATTTTTACCATCAGATATTTGCTGTTCAGCAATTTTTATATAATTTTGATATAAAGATTCATTTCTTTTATTTTGTAAATTAAGAAAAATACTTAATAAAGCAATACTAAAAATAATAGAAAATATTGTAAATACTAATTTCCTATTACTAGTGATTGATAGTTTTGAGAGAAACTTATTTTTGAGAGTTTTTAGGATCATATTTCCAATATATTTATTTTACTAGAAGAGACTTCTTCTATTGAAGTAATTTTTACTTTTATATCTTCAGATGGACATGAGTAAATAATTTCATTTTTTTGAAATTCCTCCATATTTCCAAAAGGAAGAACTTTCGTACATCCAAATTCTTTCATTTTAGTTTCAAAATAACCAACATCTTCTAGAGTAGCAGAACTATTCATAAAGGTAATTTTTATAGGTTTCATATTTTTACATTCTTTCTCTTAACGAAAGTAGCTCGGTATAAAAATTACTCAACATTTCTTTGCTTTTTCCTGTGGTAAAAATCTCTGCCCATACACCAACTTTATTTAAATTTTCATCAGAAAAAAATCTCTCATATGTGTTGATTAATATAGGTAAGTCTTTTTTTAAATCAGAATCTCTATTTTTATAACCCACCAAACTGGAACCCATAAAAATATAATTTTTGAAAGAATAAATTATTATCTTTAATATAAGTGCTTCATCTTCATTAAATGAAAAATCTCCCAAAATAAATAAACTCACAAACTTTTTCCTAATTAATGTTTTATCAAGCTCCTCACATACTATCAAAAAACCTCCAAACTCATCATCATTATTAACTTCTTTTTCTGTTTTATTTTCTAAAAAACAATAAATATAAGCTTCTTTAATAATTACAAGAATTTTGTCTATTTTTAATTCTATTCTATCAACATATCCGTCATCAATCGGATTACTAAGCACCTTGATAGACAATTCGTAAATATCAGACCATTGTTTTAAAGAAAATATAAGTAATTCTCTATCTTGTTTAGACTTTATAAAATCTAAATCAATGGAAAAAGAATCAACTATAGATTCAAGTTCTTTTATTTCTTTTTTATCAAGCAGAGAATACGCAGAGAAAAGCGAAGGGTCTGTCCATTTTATTTTACCAATAGACAAATCACGGATAATACTCGCTAGATGACGTCTACCAAAAAATGTATCTTCTTTGTAAGATTTTTTCATATATTTCAAGTCTACTCCTGTTTTTAATTAATACAAAGGCAGGCTCTCCGACAAATATTTGTTCGCCGTCGCTCACAAATCTCGCCGGCCGCCGCTCGTGGTTTTGCTTGCTAGCAAAATATCACTGCGCCCATTCGAGCCTGCACGTACGACGCGCAGGCGTCGTACTCTCCCAGCACAAAATACAAAAACGCCCATAAATGGCGTTTTTGTATTCTGTGCTGGGAGGCAGGCTCGAACTGCCGACCCCTTGCTCTTCAGGCAAATGCTCTACCAACTGAGCTATCCCAGCAAATATTACCTATTAAAAGGTCTTAATATCCTATCATAAAAACAGCCAAAACAAAAGATGTATTTTTACTGATTAGTAGATGTCGATGTATTACCGGTAGCATTCTTGATACCCTGCATAACTTGATCAAGTAATTTAGTTTCTGGTAATTGAGAGCGCAAATCATTAAATTGTTTTATAGTATCATCAATCTTTGATTTATTTTGATTAAAACTATCAACTGCTGGTTTTACATAATAATAAGCACCACCCAAAGAAGCAAAAATAACTATCCAAGATACAAATCTAAAAGCATTGGCGACATATTGTTGACGTCTTATGCCAATGAGAATATCATTATTCTCATTTGTCATTTCAAAAATTTCCTCTAATTTTTCCTGATTAGTTAAATCTGATACTTTCATATATTTAGTATATCACCACATTGTCCCCCGGGCAGGAATTGAACCCACATCAAAAGCTTAGGACGCTTCTGTTCTATCCATTTGAACTACCGGAGGATATTATTTCTATAGCACTAGTAACTAGTTTGTGATAATAAGAACTTTTTTGTACTCTTACCCTACACATACCATGTATTAGTTTATTTATTTTCCCGTTTCCTTCCACCTTTTCAAAGCCTACTATATTTGACTCATCTAAAGCAAGTAATTTTAACCAAAATGAAATAAGCTCTTTTTTATTCTGACCTGAATAAAAACGAATAGAGATTTTAATACGTTTCTTTTCAATCCCTAAAGATATTAGACCTTTAACGAAAAAATCTATTAATCTATGGTCACCATTGATTATATTAAGCTCACTCTTGGTTCCCTCGCCCCAATATAAAGCACTAAAAATAAGAAACATATCTCTATCGTTTAACGATTTAATAATTTTAGATGCATGTTCTCTAGATTCTAATTTTTGTTCTAATGAAACTCTTCTTGATGGATACCTTTTTGTCTCTAAAACTTGTTTTGCTTTTTTATTTAATTTTATATCTCTACAATATTTGCCAACTGTTCCCTTACCCAACCCTAATTCATTAACTATCTCCGCAATAGATTTACCTGACTCTCTCAGTAATTTTAATTTATATAAAATATCTTCTTTTATTTTTGGTTTTCCCATATATGTATATATACCATATCTTAGGATTAAGTATATATACATATCAACAGAATACAAAAAGCAAC
>CAILKS010000030.1 GCA_903834855.1 uncultured bacterium
ACCTTACAGAATATATTAAGAGAAAGCTTGTTTAGTAAGGAAGAATTCTTAACAGTGGAAGTAGAAACACCAAGGACTAGTCCTTGGTTGTTTTGATTAAAGACTAGAGCTAGTCCTAGAGTATTGTTGTTTATCCAACTATTACCTGTAGCTAAAGTAAAGATGTTGTTATTGAGTTTAAGTATACTTTCTCTTACAGAAGTAACTGTTAGTTTAGGTAAGTGTAGATTGTTTATGTTTAAGTCTTTACCTATGATAACTGTACTTAGTCTAGGTATAGATAGGTCTAGATTACCTAGCTTTAAATGAGAAGCTAAGGCTAGTTTCAAGTTTCCAGTTTCAAGTTTCAAGTTTGTAGATTCTGGATGTGCAGTTAGTAAGTCTTTAGTTGGGAGATTAGTACTTGATACTAGAGAGATTAATATAGCTGCTGATACTGTTGCTAGAGCTAGGGGTTTGTAGCTACTTAGTAAGTAAGATTTATTTTGATTAGTAAGTGAAGAGAGTTTGCTTTTAAATACTGACAATGGAGAAGTCTTTGGTTTAGTTATATTACTTTCCACTACACTGATTTCTTCTACTTCTTTAGCTACTGTTGGTGTATCAAAAGTGAGCGCTTCTACTTTTAATATATTGCCTAAATAGTCTTTGATTTCTGGGATTTCTTTTGGGGTGTATGACTCGGTAATTGGTTCAACAACAGGTTCAATATTTTTTATTTGTGGAATACTTTTTACAAAAGATGGAGCAGAAACTTTTTCTTTAGAAATTTCTTTTACTGGCAAGGCCGAATAACGAATGTTATTTCTCTTAAGAATTCTAAATACCGTCACTGAATTTATTACAATATGACTTTCCTTTTCTAGCCTTTTACTGATAACAAGAACACTGTCATTTGGATATTTTTTTGCGTGAGAAATAACCAAGCTTTCAACCTCAGAAGGAATTTTATTGTGAGCTGTATTATTTCGTTTTTCTTTTAAAGAAAAACTTTGATTTAATTCGAGGCGTTTATATCGGTAAAGATATTTATAAATTGTATGTCTGGAGACATTTAATTCTTTTGCAAGAGACGTCACAGTTCTCTTGTTGTCAATGATCTCTTTGAGTTGTTTTTTTAGTAATTCATTCATGAAGTTTCTAAGATTTTTCGTGGATTAAAATTATGAATGAATTATATTTTTAGAGTGTGAACTCTGTTGCTGCAATGGGAAAAATTTACCATTGATTTATATAGATATTATAGCAACAACTTATAAAAATAATGTGGATAAATAAAGTAAAACTGTGTATAACTTTTTATATAATTTTTCTTTAAAAAAATAATTAAAATTTCACCATTTTAATGACTAAAAGATACAACCTAAAATAGTGACATTTTAGATAAAAATATTAGAGTCTTAACCATGATAAAGTAACGACCAACTAACCCTATGATGTCTTTTAATACCCTCAAATGCCTTATATCTGGTCTTTTATGGTCAAATACTAGCCTGTTACCCCCTTTACTTATGTTTTACTTAATATCAGCCACCTTTTGTTGGTTAAATGAACA
>CAILKS010000031.1 GCA_903834855.1 uncultured bacterium
GTCCATATGAAGGATTGTCGCTTCTGGTGCAGTTGCTTCTGGTGCAGTTGCTTCTGGTGCAGTTGCTTCTGGTGCAGTTGCTTCTGGTGCAGTTGCTTCTGGTGCAGTTGCTTCTGGTGCAGTTAGAGCATCCTGCCCAGCTGGCTTTGCGTGCCCTGTAAGGGCACGCATTTCCATGATGATAGATTCTTCCATGGCCCATGACGATTGCCCTAGAAAGGCTTCTAGGTCATCTTGGGTGGTTATTGCGTTGGAAGAAAGCCACTGCTGTAATGAGATTTTTTTTCTCATTAGAAAAGATTCTAGATTTGGTATAATTGGTTTGCTGTTTGGTTTACCTGCTGGCATTTTCCATCTTCCTCTTGTATGCTAAGAGTTAAGATATCGCCAATAACTTCATGAATGTCTTGCCGCATAATTAAAGACAGTGCCTGATCTTCGTCTATAGGATGGCCAAGTTCGCCAGATATGCTCCGTATGAATTTCTTCATACCGGACAGAAGAATGTTCCTGGCGGTTGCATGATTCATCTTATAACCTAAATCAGTCATTTTAGCGGCAATTGTGCGATAGTCTTCACCTTCTGCTATAGTTATATACTTGTTATTCATTTACTTGTTTCACTCTCTGTTTTTACAATTTTATTACTTTCAAATCCATATCGTTGCAATAAGATATGTTTTTCTCTCGTATTCAGTGCCTGAAATGCTTTGATGCTTGCTAGTATTATTTTCTTGTTATCAAAAGAAAGAGAGAAGTCTGGGGTATCGCTTGCGATAATATCCCTGAGAGATTTATTGGTCTGATTATCGGAGCAAGAAAGTGGCATATCTAAACAAACATGATTCCAAGACCTAGTTTTATTTGCCGCCTCTATCGAAGCAAACATTTTCTCTGTCATTCCAATTTCTTCAAGAGTTTCTTTAGAGATGTCTCGGACTAGAATCGATCTTTCTTTGGCTAGGTTCTCTAATTTATTTCTGGCTGTCCTGATGTGTGAAGGAATATGAAAAATAGGCTCCTCATCTAATAGATAGGAATTTACGCTTTGCCGAATCCACCAAGTTGCGTATGTGGAAAATTTAAATCCAAGCTCTGGCTTATAGCCATCAATAGCATCAAAAAGACCTAGATGTCCTTCTTGTAGCAAGTCACTTCGAAGTGTTTTATGTTTTGACTTCTTACTATAAAATTTATTGATAACAAAAGTAACAAGTTTTGCATTTCTTTGAGCTAAATCATTACGAATGACTTGGTTAGAAGTAACCAGTTTTCCTTCTTCGGTAAGAACCTTTGTCGTTTGGTAGAACTTAAACAACTCTAAATCATCTACCACTTTTTCTTTTTCTTTCATAAATTCTCCTTATATAATGATAACATATAAGTTTTTAAAATCAAGTACTTTACAAATATATTTTTTCTTCCTATGATTAATTTAGAGAATATGAGAAAACTAACACAAAAAAAATTGCAAGATGAAAAAATTGAAAATCTAAAAAAAGTAAAGGATGTTCCACTGGATATTGGAAAGCTATATGAATATGTCTGTAAGTGGCAGCGGCCACTAATGCAAAAACCGAGAGGAAAGTATATCTCAACTTGGTCGAACTCAATGATATCGCCGGGTGATACTTTTATGCTTATCGAGAAATTACCAAAAACAATATCATATTTTAAAGTTTGTGTGGTTGGGACGGGAAGAATAGGCTGGCTTTACACTGGATTTACAAATGGCTGGGTGAATAATCATAAAAATGATTCGCTGTCAGGTATTATTAAAAAAGTACTATGATTACTCAAAAAATCACGTGCTATTGCTGTAAAAAAATCACAGAAGAAGGAAATTTAGTTTTGCCTTCTTCTGGGATTCTTCGTGGAAAAGAAAGATCTAAGTTCACAGGGATGATTATTATTAAAGAAAGACCGATCTGTGATAGATGCAATAGAGATTTTGAATTCTTCTATTAATCACCTGAACATCCACCAAAACTCTTTTTTTAATTCTGAGTCAAATTTAACAGCGTTTTTATTTATACCAGCAGGAAGTTTCTTGCCCTGAAACTTATTATCAACATCCTTAAACCCTCTACTCATACCAGCAAGCAAAGAATTGGCCATGTTTTGATTTGCGGCCATCATTCCAAGATACCCTTGTTGGGCAGCGCTTGGTGTAAAAACTTGCAATCCAATGCCCATAGCTAAAATAAGATCGTCATGGCGCTTCTTTAGCGCCTGACCACGCTTGCCGTTCCAAATGAAAGTTTCCATCTGCTCAACAAATCTAAGAGAATAAATCTTAATCTGATGATTACGGATGACTTGTTCCAAGTTCTCCAGTATAGGCTCTCTGTTTTTTGATGTAATTGTAAACCCAGGAAGAACATCCTTTTTCTCATCTGGGGTCATGCTAATGATCTTCTCCGCTAAATCTTGATCGTAATAAACATTTTTATATTCTGAGTCCCTTAATTTGATCGCAGTAGCAATACCTACCGTGTTTTTTTCATTTACTATCAGTGCATCATTGTACTTCTTGCCGATTTCAATCAAAAACTCTCCAAACCTATCTGGTGCTATTCTGCCCATATACTCTGCAACCACTTCGCTATCGTTGGTATCAAATACATGGAAAGTAGAATAATCCTCCGCATCCCCTCTGGCGACATCGGCAGCAATAACGTATTTATGATCAGGCACGGGAGTCTTCCAGATATGCATATCATTGCCTTTGCCATTAGGGCCAGCATAACCAATTGGAGGATATGATAGGTTTCTTACATAGTCAATATCTGCTTGAGAAAAGAAAGTTAACGCTGAACTTTCGAACGAGCATAATAATTCCTGAGCTATTCCCTGGGAAGACATCGCTCTTGATTCTTCTTCAAACCATCTGTCATCACGTTCTGGATGTACCGTCCATGGTAATTTTATTCCATGGAATCCATTTTTTCCTACAGAAGTGCAGTGTAAGCCTACTCTATCTTTTTCATACTCGTTAGTTTCGGCACCCATCCATAATTGGTAAAAGAAATTTTTGCCTTTTGGAGATGAGAACATGATTGCTCGACCACCAGTGCTAAGCGTTGGTTTTAAACCAAGCCATAACTCTTCTAAGTTTTCAATATGAGCACAATTATGACTCAATATTCCATTTGTATAATATTCATAGCCATTAGAAACATTGATTAAATCATATAGAGGTTTAGAGTCAGAGCTTTTTTCAATAGATACGATTTTTTGATATTCTTGCGACTCCGTTAAGATTGAATATTTCAACGGTTCAAGTAAATCTGCGGCAAAGAATCCAGTTTCATCTGTTGATAATAGTTTAACTAGCAGCTGATGGCCACCAGAGCATTCTATATATTTGCCATCGGCCAGTGTAATAGTGAGAGTGTAAGACTTATTGGTTTCCTTTACGCCTTCAAAGGATTGCCAGCCCGTTGGAGTCATTACCTCCCAGTTGCTGATCTTTTTTATTTTTTCCATTTTGTTTGTGCCATATATATTTTATAGTTCCACAATCCCATATACGGTCATAGCCATTTAATTTCATGTTTTCCCATTCAGTTAATTCTGGTATAAATTCTCGTAACTGTTTAGGTAATTCACTTTTACGATACTTAAATCGATTTTCACGAAGCTTATAGCTAGTAGAAGGATGAACATAAAAATAATTAGGGCTAGAATGTGATGCGGCCATAAATCCAAGTTTGTCATAAATAGAGCCAGATCCACCATTAACACTACTAGTCCATCTTTTGTCTGCATATGAATATACAATCTCTGGATCTGTTGTTTTTATAAAAAACTGGAACAATTTTGATCCAATCCCTACAATCCTAAAATTTATGTCCGTGGCAAACCTTATTAGCTCATATGTTTGATTTTCCGCCTTCAACATAGATTTACCTCCCATATGTAACCTTGGTTTTCCAAAAGTCATGGCCGCTACTAGTTTATTGTTATAGAATGCTCCGAGACGTATAGTTGAATTAGTTTCACTGCCTTGAATATGATTCTCCCCGAGAAACTTATTGCATTCTTTGGCGCTTACACTAAGCACTTCACATTTTCTTGCAAAAATAGATGGCATATTATTCTTTTTAAGAAGATGCGCTATCTTTTGTTTAACGATGCCTTTTTTATTTTCCCATTCATCTTCAAAAATATGTAGCAGCGTCACCCCCTTGGATGAACAGATGCTAGTTTTTTCTAAATGATATTCTTTTGTTTTTCCGCCAAAATTTTCAGTGTGCCAAAAATTACCATTTAATTCGATTGCAAAATTTTTATCTTGGATAAATAGATCAATTTCCTTTTTACTAGGGCTCAGTATCTCTTTATTATTTTCCTTTATTGAATCTAATGGAATCTGCAAATTTGAATTCAAGAATCCAAGTATTTCTTGGTGGAACAAAGAGCACTTATTTTGCTTTCCAATTGGAAAACATTCTTTGCAACGGGGGTAGTTCCTTGGCTGAGATCTAGAAGTACCTATCGTTTCTAATGTAAATTCTTTGAGGCATACTTTACATTTGAATGTACCATCCATCACAGATATTATTTCTACGTTATCAAATACAATTTTATAATTTTCGATTCTCGTTTCTGTTTTTTTTCTTATAGCAGCCCTACACTTTTGTCTATTCTCTTCTTTTTCTAAAGCCCAGCCCCCAGTGCTCTCCACCGTTTCTCTTATTTTTTCTCTAATTTTAGGAACCTGCAAAGTATATTCAACACCATATTTCTCTAAACAGGTTTTTTTATTTTTATTTTTTACTACTGTAGATTGTGTGAAGTGTTCAACTCCATATTTTTCTTTACTAGTTTTTGCTACTTTATTTTTATATTCTTCTGTTTGTGTATAATTTGGAGTTCCATACTTTTCAATATTTGTTTTTATTATTTGCTCTGGGTTGCAATAATTTTCATCACCATATTTTTGTTTTTTAGTTGCCTTAGATTTTTCTTTGTATTGATATTTTAATTGCCCTGAGGCATTAAAGTAATTGGTATTATCGTAAAGCACATTAAATTTATTGTCTACCGTTATGACATCGCTATAGTCGATAACAAAAAAATGCATACTATCAATCATGCTATAGCTAGCTTTTGCATCGTA